>NZ_DBGFPE010000025.1:0-42194 GCF_048526665.1 Candidatus Allofournierella excrementavium | reverse complement strand
TTCAATCATGATCGACCTGCCGCCGCTTTGGGCTATAAAAGCCCCGTTCAGTACAGGTCTGAACGGGGCTTCCTCTAAATTGCTTTTCTGTGTCTACTTTTGCTTGACAAGTGCACCGGCATCGCCGGGCACGGCGGCTTTTTTATGCAAAAACGCAGGGGTTCATTCTCCCTGCCCCAGCACCTCGGCCACCAGATGGCCCAGCTGCTGCATCATCTCGATGCCCTCGGCGGGAGGCTCGTCCTGGGTGCCGTAACTGGTGAACACCGACAGGATGTAGGGCCGCTCGGAGTAGGCGATGCCCATGTCGTGGAAGGCGTTGTCCCAGCTGCCGTACTTTTTGGCTGCGGGCGCCGGGAACCACAGGTAGTCGTGCTGGGCGTCCAGGAAGGCCTGCTTGAGCTGCCGGGCGTTCTCGGTGTCGGTCTCAAAATACTCGTAGAGGGCCAGCATGGAGAGGCCGCCGTCCCGGGCGGTGGTCCAGCCGTGGATGCCCTCCTCCTTGGTGATCTCGCAGCCTTCGGGAGCGGCGAAGCCCAGCTGGGCCAAAAAGTCCTGGAAGCCGGTGTCGGCGGTGGCGGGCCACATGCCCGCAAGGCCGTGGGCCGCGTCGTTGGAGCTCACCGAGATCATGGTGTAGATGCGGTCCCAGCCGGTGGAGCCGTTCCACTCCGTATCCAGGTCGATCTCCCCCGCCACGTCCCGCTGGGCCAGCCACAGGGCGTAGGGGGCTTTCAGGGTGCTGGCGCAGTAAAAGCCGGAGGACTCGTTGTAGGTGTATGTATCGCCGGTGGTCAGGTCCTGCAGCCAGACCGACACGGTGCTGGGCTGGGCGTCCAGAAAAGCGTCCAGCGTGGCGGCCGCCTCGTCGGTGAGCAGCACCTCGGGCAGCGGCGTGGGCTTCGGGCTGGGCGTGGGGGCCGGGGTGGCCTCCGGCACGGCCGCGGGCTGAGACGCCGGGGCGGACGGCTCCTGCGCGTCCGCGCCATTCACCGGCAGCGCGCTTTCGCTCCAGTACCACAGCGCCGCCAGCATGGCGAACACCGCCAGCACCAGCAGGATGAGCGTGGGCACGGGGCTGCCCTTTTTTCTGTGTGTGGTTTGTCTGCTTCCTGACATTCCGAAGGTCACTCTCTTTCCTGCCCGCTGCCGCTTTCCCGACGGCAGCGGGCATACCCCTATTATAGACCTGTTTCGACGCTTTTCCAGACCCCCTCGCGAATTTTTGCATTTCTTCACGAGTATTTTTACAACTTTGAAACAGCGCTCCTCCCGGTCAAAAAAGGGGCCGGGCCGCCCAAAACAGGCAGCCCGGCCCCGCTAGCCGATGGGCCTTACCAGAGGTTCATCACCTGCTGGTACATGTCGATATAGGAGTGAGCGGAGACGTTCCAGCTGAAGTCGCAGCACATGGCGCGGTGCACCAGCACGGGCCAGCCGTCCTTGTGCCAGTAGCCTTCCTTGGCGCGCCAGCAGGCCTCGTAGAGGTCGTGGGCGTTGTACTGCTGGAAGGTGAAGCCGTTGCCCCAGCCGTCGCCGGAGTCGTGGATGGAATCCTTCAGGCCGCCGGTCTCCCGCACCACGGGGATGGTGCCGTAGCGGCAGGCCACCATCTGGGCCAGACCGCAGGGCTCCGACTTGGAGGGCATCAGGAAGATGTCCGCGCCGGCGTAGATCTGCCGCGCCAGCGGGGGCACAAAGCCGATGTACACGCCCACACGGCCCGGATGACGGCCCGCCAGATCGTTGAAGAAGGCTTCGTAGGCGTGCTCGCCGTTGCCCAGGATGACCAGTTCAATGCCCTGGTCGATGAGGCCCTCGGCCACGTCCCGCACCAGATCCACGCCCTTGTGGCCCACCAGTCGGGTGACCATGGCCATCACGGGGCTGCCGTCCTGGGCAAGGCCGAACTGCTCCTGCAGGCGGCGCTTGCACTCCGCCTTGCCCTCGGCGAAGGTGTCGGCGTTGTAGTGGGCGGGGATGTTGGGGTCGGTCTCGGGGTTGTAGCTGTCCACGTCGATGCCGTTGAGGATGCCGCACAGCTTGTACTGCTTCTGGCGCAGCAGGCCGTCCAGCCCGTGGCTGAACCAGGGGTCGAGAATTTCACCGGCGTAGGTGGGGCTCACGGTGCTCACCTTGTCGCTGGTCTCGATGGCGCCCTTCATAAAGTTGGCGCAGCCGTCGTACTCCACGATGTGGGCGTCCCGCCGGCCGATGCCGCAGGTGTCCTCCAGGATGTCCAGGCCGTATTTGCCCTGGTACTGGATGTTGTGGATGGTGAACACGGTCTTGATGTGGCTGTATTTGTCCAGATGGCGGTAGTAGAGGTTCAGATACACCGGCACCAGGGCGGTCTGCCAGTCGTTGGCGTTGATCACATCGGGGGTGAAGTCGGTGTAGAACAGCATCTCCAGCACCGCGCGGCTGAAGAAGGCAAAGCGCTCGCCGTCGTCATAAAAACCGTAGAGGCCGGTGCGCTTGAAGTAATACTCGTTGTCCAGGAAATAGAAGGTCACGCCGTCCCGCTTGGCGCTGAACAGCCCGCAATACTGGCTGCGCCAGCCCACAGGCACGCTGAAGTTGGTGATGTATTCCAGTTCGTCCCGGTATTTCAGATCGCCGTAGAGCGGCATGACCACACGGCAGTCCACACCGTTTTGCACCAGTGCCTTGGGCAGGCTGCCGGCCACGTCGCCAAGACCGCCGGAGGCGGCCCAGGGGTTGGCCTCGCTCGCGCAGAATAAAACGTTCATAAGGTTCCTCCTTGTTTTATGGGGAGGGGGCGGGGGCCCTGTGCAGGGCCCCCGCCCCTGGGGAGAGAGTCAGAGGGCTTGCGCCCTC
Organism: Candidatus Allofournierella excrementavium; assembly: GCF_048526665.1. Classification (NCBI taxonomy): domain Bacteria; kingdom Bacillati; phylum Bacillota; class Clostridia; order Eubacteriales; family Oscillospiraceae; genus Allofournierella; species Candidatus Allofournierella excrementavium. The sequence continues at coordinate 39,353 of NZ_DBGFPE010000025.1, read as the reverse complement.
TTTTGGCGTTATACGGTGCGGTTCTTCGCAACATACACCGGGAAGGTGTCACTGCCGGCCAGAGCCTTGTCGGTGGTGATCTTCACGTTTTTGTCGGTGACCACATACTCCACATGGGCGCCGGGCTCCACGATGGTGTTCTGCATCAGAACGCAGTTCTTCACCTTGGCGCCCTTCTTCACCTTCACGCCGCGGAACAGCACGCAGTTCTCCACGTCGCCCTCGATGATGCAGCCGTCGGCCACCACGCTGTTCTTCACGTGGCTGTCCATGGCGTAGCGGGTGGGGGCGTTGTCGTGCACCTTGGTGTAGACCGGCAGCTCGGCAGGGAACAGCGCGTCCAGGTTCGCGGGGTCCAGCAGGCGCATGTTCTCCTCGAAGTAAGTACGGCAGTCGGCGATGCGGGCGGTGTAGCCGGTGTATTCGTAGCCCTGCACGTTCAGCAGCTCCAGGTTGCGGGCCAGGATGTCCTTCTCAAAGTAGACAAGGCCGCGGATGGTGGCGTCCTTCACCATGGTGATGAGGGCCTCACGCTGGATGACGTAAACGTTCATGGACAGGTTCTGCACGCCGGGGCGGTAGTCGTTGCAGAGCAGCTCGGTGACCCGGCCGTCCTGGATGCGCAGGGTGTAGTTGTCGTCCTTGAGGCCGGCGGGGATCTCCCGCTTTTCGTACATCACGGTCACGTCCGCGCCGGTGGCCACGTGGGCCTCGATGAGCTTGTTCAGGTCGAAGTTATAAGCGATGTTGGAATCGCTCATCACCACGTATTCCTCTTTCTGGTCCGCCAGAAAATCCACGATGCTGGCCAGGGCCTCCACGCGGCCGCGGTACATCTTGACGTTGGCCTCGGCGTAGGGGGGCACCAGATTCAGGCCGCCCCGCTTGCGGGTGAGGTCCCACTCACGGCCGGAGCCCAGATGGTCCATCAGGGAATGGTAGTTCTGCTTGACGATGATGGAGACGTTGCTGATGCCCGCGTTGGCGAAGCTGGACAGCACGAAGTCGATCATGCGGTAGCGCCCGCCGAAGGGGATGGACGCCATCGTGCGCTGGGTCACCATCTCGGGGATCAGGCTGTCATATGCATTGGGGAAAATGATGCCCAGGGCATCCGTGTTGGACTTTACCATTGCTCCTCACCATCCTTTACGTCTTTGACCACCATGGCCTTGGGACCCACCTTGGCGTTCACGCCGATGGTGACGCCTTCGCCCACAACGGCGACGCCCCAGTTGTCCAGGTTGTCCATGTCCTCGGGGCGCTCGCCCACCACCGCGCCGCTCTTGACGGTCACGTTTTCGGCAATGATGGAATAGCGCACCTTGGCGCCCGGCTCGACCACCGCGCCGGGCATGATGATGGAGTCCTCCACCACGGCGCCCTCGCCCACCTTGACGCCGGCGAACAGCACGCTCTGCACCAGCTTGCCTTCCACCTTGCAGCCTTCGGTGATCATGGAGTTATCGATCTCGGCGTTTTCGCCCACCCACTGGCCGGGCATGCCGGAGTTGCGGGAGTAGATCTTCCACTCGTCGCTCCAGACGTCCAGCGGCATCTTGGGGTTCAAAAGGTCCATGTTGGCCTCCCACAGGCTGTCGATGGTGCCCACGTCCTTCCAGTAGCCCTCGAAGGGATAGGCCACCATCTTTTCCTTGCTGGCCAGCATGTTGGGGATGATGTTCTTGCCAAAGTCGTTGTCGGAGGCGGGGTTGGCCTCGTCTTCGATGAGGAACTTGCGCAGTTTGTCCCAGGAGAAGACGTAGATGCCCATGGAGGCCAGATTGCTCTTGGGCTCCTTGGGTTTCTCCTCGAACTTGGTGATGGTGCCCTCCTCGTCGGCGGTCATGATGCCGAAGCGGCTGGCCTCTTCCCAGGGCACCTCCATCACGGCGATGGTGCAGTCGGCGCCCTTCGCCTTGTGGAAGTCCAGCATTTTGGAGTAGTCCATCTTGTAAATGTGATCGCCGGAGAGGATGACCACATACTTGGGCTCATAGCGGTCGATGAAGTTGATGTTCTGATAGATGGCGTTGGCGGTGCCCTTGTACCAGTCCGAGCCGGTGGCCGTCTGGTAGGGGGGCAGCACATGGACGCCGCCGTACAGACGGTCCAGGTCCCAGGGCTGGCCGTTGCCGATGTACTCGTTGAGCACCAGCGGCTGGTACTGGGTCAGGATGCCCACCGTGTCGATCCCCGAGTTGACGCAGTTGGACAGCGGAAAGTCGATGATGCGATACTTTCCGCCGAAGGGAACTGCGGGTTTTGCCAGCCGTTGTGTGAGGGCATACAGGCGTGAGCCCTGCCCGCCGGCCAGCAGCATAGCGATACATTCTTTCATACTACTTCTCCCCTTATCGGCGGCCAGAGGCCGCCGTTAGTGCATTTTGCGATTCCCCGAAGCGGTCTTCAGGCCTTTTCGGCGTCCTTGGCGGGCTTGGCCGCCTTTTTCGCCGTGGGCCTTTTGGCCGCAGGTTTTTTTGCCGCCGTCTTTTTGGCGGGCTTTTTTGCCGCAGGCTTCGCCTCTTTGGGCTGCGGCACCGAGAAATAAACGGTGCTCAGCGGCGGCAAGGTGACGCTGATGCTCTGGTCAAAGCCGTGCATCGGCTTTTTGTGGCTGCGCAGAGGCTTGTTGTGCACGCCGCTGCCGCCGTAGGCCTCGTCGTCGCTGGAGAGCAGCTCCTTGTAGGTGCCGGCCACCGGCACGCCCATCTGATAGCCCTCCCGCAGGACGGGATTGAAGTTGCAGACCACCAAGGTGGTGTGGCCCGCCGCATCGCGCCGCAAAAACGCGATGACCGACTGGGCGTTGTCGTCCGGCACCACCCACTGGAAGCCCTCCCAGCTGTAGTCCACCTGCCAGAAGTCCGGCAGGTCGTGGTACAGGCGGTTCAGGTCCTTCACATACTGGCGCAGCTGGCGGTGGCGGTCGTAGTCCAGCAGCATCCAGTCCAGCGCCTTGGCCTCGTTCCACTCGATGAACTGGCCGAACTCCTGGCCCATGAACAGCAGCTTTTTGCCCGGATGGGCCATCATGTAACCGTAGAAGGTGCGCAGGTTGGCGAACTTTGCCTCGTAGTCGCCGGGCATCTTGTTGATGAGGCTGCACTTGCCGTGCACCACCTCGTCGTGGCTGATGGGCAGGATGAAGTTCTCGCTGAAAGCGTAGAAGAAGCTGAAGGTGACCTTGTTGTGGTTGCCCGAGCGGAAGAGCGGGTCGGTGCTCATGTAGCTGAGCATGTCGTTCATCCAGCCCATGTTCCACTTGAAGTTGAAGCCAAGGCCGCCGTCCTCCGCGGGCTTGGAGACCATCGGCCACGCGGTGGACTCCTCGGCGATCATCAGCTTGTGGGGGTGGCGGCCCAGCACGGTGCTGTTCAGCTTGCGCAGGAACGCAATGGCCTCCAGGTTCTCCTTGCCGCCGTAGCGGTTGGGCTCCCACTCGCCGTCGCGGCGGTTGTAGTCGAGATAGAGCATGCTGGCCACCGCGTCCACCCGCAGGCCGTCCACGTGGAACTGCTCCACCCAATACAGCGCGCTGGACACAAGGAAGCTCTCCACCTCGGGCATGCCGTAGTTGAACACCATGGTGCCCCACTCTTTGTGCTCGCCCCGGCGGGGGTTGGGGTCCTCGTAGCAGGGTTCGCCGTCGAACATGTACAGGCCGAAGCCGTCCTTCGGGAAGTGGGCGGGCACCCAGTCCATGATGACGCCCAGGCCCGCCTGATGGCACTTGTCCACAAAGTTCATGAAGTCCTTGGGGGTGCCGTAGCGGCTGGTGGGGGCGAAGTAACCGGTGACCTGATAGCCCCAGCTTCCGTCGTAGGGGTATTCGGTGATGGGCAGCAGCTCCACGTGGGTGTAGTGCATGTCCAGTAAGTACGGGATGAGCTCGTCCGCCAGCTCGGAGTAGTTATAGGGGTCGCCGTTCTCCTTGAGCCGCCAGCTGCCTGCGTGCAGCTCGTAGATGTTCATGGGGGCGGTGAGGGGGTCGCGCTTTTTCTGCTGCGCCTCCCATTCGCCGTCGTTCCACTCATAGCCCTCCAGCCGGTAGACCTTGCTGGCGTTGGAAGGCCGGGTCTCGGCATGGAAGGCGTAGGGGTCCGCCTTGAACAGCAGCTCGTCCTGCCGGGTGGTCAGGCAGAACTTGTACACATCGTACTCGCGGATGCCGGGGATGAACGCCTCCCAGACGCCCTCGTCCAGCTTGGCCATCGGGTGGGAACCCGGCACCCAGCTGTTGAAATCGCCCACCACGCTGACGGCTTTGGCGTGGGGCGCCCAGACGCGGAACACCACGCCTTCGTCCCCGCCCCGGCAGTCGAAATGAGCGCCGAAGAACCGATATGCCTCAAAATTGTTGCCCTGCTTGAACAGGTATATGGGCAGATCGGCCGGATTATTCTGTTTTTTCACGGTGTCTCCCTCCCTGTGGGCCTTACGCCTCACTTTCACATATAATCTTACTCATTTTCGGGGTGCTTTTCAAGGGTTTTCTGTCATATACTGCTAAAAAAGCAATTTTGTTTTTCCTCGTTTTATGCAATTTTAACAGTGTTGTTGAATAATCCTTGGGTATTCACAATAGTTTTGGAAAAGCGCCGGTTTTTTTGCCGTATTTTAACATTCGGCCGCGGCGATGGGCACAAAAATGCCCGGGCGCGCAGGCGCCCGGGCGAAAGGCTCATTTGGCCTGCATGAAGCAGGCGCGGTTCTGCCACAGATAGATGCCGCCGCTGAACACGGTGGCCAGCGCCACCAGCCAGCACAACGCGCTGCTGATGAGCGACACCGCCATCACGTCGGTGGGCCCGGCCAGGGCCGCGGCAAAGAAGTAGAACAGGATGGTGAGCATCTGCAGCACGGTCTTCACCTTGCCCCACATGTTGGCGGCGATGACGGTGTTGGAAGAAGCCGCCAGCATCCGCACGCCGGACACCGCGAACTCCCGGGCCAGGATCAGCGCCACCACCCACAGGCTGCAAACGCCGTCCCGCATCATGTACAGAAAGGCCACGGTGGTGAGCAGCTTGTCGGCCAGGGGGTCGGCGAACTTGCCGAAGTCGGTGACCATCTTCCACTTGCGGGCCAGATACCCGTCCAGGAAATCGGTGAAGCTGGCCAGGGCGAACACCACCCCCGCCGCCAGATACCAGCCGGCCTGATAGTCCGCCGCGCCGTACCGGGTCATGCCGGCCAGCACCATGAACACCGGCACCAGCAGGATGCGCAAAAGGGTGAGCTTATTGGGCAGATTCATCCTCGTTCTCCTCCACTACATAGCCGAACAGGTCGTACATGTCGCTCTCGTCGATCTTCACCCGGTAGAATTCGCCGGGGTAAAGGGGCGTGTCGCTGGCAACGCAGATGTTGCCGTCGATCTCCGGCGCGTCGGCGGCGGAGCGGCAGAGGTACAGGCCGCTCTCCTCGTCCACCCCGTCGCAGATGACGGTCTGCACGCTGCCCACCTTCTTTTCCAGCAGCTGGGCGCTGATGCGGGCCTGCAGATCCATGATGACGCCGGCCCGGCGCTGTTTTTCCTCCTCGGGCAGCTGGCCCTCCATCCGGGCCGCTGGGGTGCCCTCCTCGGGGCTGAAGGCAAAGCAGCCCAGCCGCTCGAAGCGGGTGTCCTTGACGAACTCGCACAGCTGCTCGAACTCCGCCTCGGTCTCGCCGGGGTAGCCGGCAATGAGGGTGGTGCGCAGGGTGATGTCCGGCATGGCCGCGCGCAGGCGGCGGATGGCGCTCTTCACCACTTCCTCGTCGCCCCGGCGGTTCATGGCCTTGAGGATGCGGGTGTTGCAGTGCTGGATGGGCAGGTCGAGATACCGCACCACCTTCTCGTTGCGCTGCATGGCGGCGATGAACTCATCGGTGATGCGCTCGGGGTAGGCGTAGAGGATGCGGATCCAGCGGATGCCCTCCACGGCGTTCAGCTCGTCCAGCAGCTGGCAGATGCTGTTTTTGCCCCAGTCCTCGCCGTAGGCGGTGGGGTCCTGGGCCACCACCACCAGCTCCTTCACGCCCTCGCCGGCCAGCCAGCGGGCCTCGGCCACGCAGTCTTCCAGCGGGCGGCTGCGCAGCGGGCCCCGGATGAGGGGGATGGCGCAGTAGTGGCAGCGGTTGTTGCAGCCCTCGGCGATTTTTAAGTAGGCATAGTGGGCGGGGGTGCTGATGACCCGCTTGCCGCCCAGGGCAAGGTCGGTCTTGGGGCCGAAATCCTCCTCGGGGGCGGCATCCGGGGCGGCCAGCCGCTCCAGGATGGCGGGCAGGGCGGCGTTGCAGCCGATGCCCACCACCGCGTCCACCTCGGGCATCTCCTTGCGGATCTCCTGGCGGTAGCGCTCGGCCAGACAGCCGGTGACGATGACCTTGAGGCCGGGCTTGCGCTCCTTGAGGGCGCAGGCGTCCAGGATGTTCTCGATGGCCTCGGTCTTGGCGCTCTCGATGAAGCCGCAGGTGTTCACGATGATGGCGTCCGCCTCGGCGGGGTCGGCCGTGGTGGTGTGGCCCGCGCTGATGAGGCTGTGGCAGAATACGTCGGCGTCCACCTGATTTTTGGGGCAGCCCAGAGAGATGATGGCGATCTTCAAATGCGTTCTCCTTTTGTTTGCCGTGCCGGCTTCACAGTTCCCCGTCGGCGGGGTGCTCTTCCAGCCAGAGCTCCACCGCCCGGCGGGCGTCGCCGGAAGAAAAGCCCCGGCGGGCCAGCGCCGCCAGCACGTTCTGTTTTTTGCCCGCCGCCAGTTTTGCGGCGTACTGTTTTTCCACAAGACGCAGCGCGGCCGCGCCGTCCGGCCCAAGGCCCTCCGGCGCGTCCGCCTGACGTTCTTCGTACACTTCTTCCAGCGCCTGCCGGGCAAGGTCCCGGTCCACCCCGCGCCCGTCCATCCAGCGCAGTATCTCGCTGCGGGACTTGTTTTTGCTCAGCAGCCATTCGGCGGCCCGGCGGGCGAAGGCTTCGTCGTTCAACAGGCCCAGTTCGTCCATCTTGGCCACCGCCGCGGCGGCGGTGTGCTCGTCAAAATCCCGGCAGAGCTTCTGGAGCAGTTCGCCGGAGGCGTGCTCCCGGGCGGACAGATAGCCGAAGGCCTTGTCCTTGGCGCGCTGGGCGTCGCTTTTGCGCAGCAGTTCATCCAGCTGGCCGTCGTCCAGGGTCAGCCCCTCCGCCAGATGCTCGGTGAAGAAGGTCTCCTCGTCCACGCTGAAGAGAAAACCGGCGTCGCAGAACAGGGCAAAACGCCCTTTTCTGGTGCGGCTGATGCGGGTGATGGTGGTCTCCATGGGGCGGCTTTAGTCCTCCACCATGATGTCCAGGTCCTCCTCGCTGACCTTTGCAGCAGCGGCGGGGGCGGCGGGCGCCGTCACCGGGGTGATGCCGCCCTTCACCGGCTTTTTGCCGGCGGCCAGCAGCTTGTCGGCGTTGGCGCGCACCAGCGCCTCAATTTCCGCCATGATGGCGGGGTTCTCTTTCAGGAAGGTCTTGGCGTTGTCGCGGCCCTGCCCGAGGCGGGTCTCGCCGTAGTTGAACCAGGCGCCGCTCTTCTGCACAACGCCCAGCTTGGCGCCCAGGTCCAGCACCTCGCCCACCTTGCTGATGCCCTCGCCGAACATGATGTCGAACTCGGCCTCACGGAAGGGCGGGGCCACCTTGTTCTTGACCACCTTGGCGCGGGTGCGGTTGCCGATGAACTGGCCGGAGGAATCCTTCAGGCCCTCGATGCGGCGCACGTCGATGCGCACGCTGGAGTAGTATTTCAGCGCGCGGCCGCCGGCGGTGACCTCGGGGTTGCCGTAGACCACGCCCACCTTCTCGCGCAGCTGGTTGATGAAGATGGCAACGGTGTTGGTCTTGCCGATGACGCCGGTGAGCTTGCGCAGGGCCTGACTCATCAGGCGGGCCTGCAGGCCCACGTGGGAGTCGCCCATCTCGCCCTCGATCTCCGCACGGGGCACCATGGCGGCCACCGAGTCGATGACGATGGCGTCGATGGCGCCGCTGCGCACCAGGGCCTCGCAAATTTCCAGGGCCTGCTCGCCGGTGTCCGGCTGGCTGACCAGCAGGCTGTCGATGTCCACGCCCAGGGCCTGGGCATAGACGGGGTCAAGGGCGTGCTCCACGTCGATGAAGGCCACTTCGCCGCCCTGCTTCTGGGCCTCGGCCAGCACGTGCAGGGCCAGGGTGGTCTTGCCGCTGGACTCGGGGCCGTAGACCTCCACCACGCGCCCGCGGGGCACGCCGCCCACGCCCAGGGCGATGTCCAGCGAGAGGCTGCCGGTGCTGATGGCGTCTACCTTCATGGCCACGTTGGCGCCCAGCTTCATCACCGCGCCCTTGCCGAACTGCTTTTCGATCTGGGCCAGCGCCGTTTCCAGCGCGTCCTTCTTGCTGGCCGCGCTCTTTTTCTCCGGGGAGGCCAATGCCGCCTTCTTCTCTGCCATATCCTCAAAACTCCTTGTTCCCGCGCCCGCCGGGCTTTTTTTGCCCCGCGGCGCGCTTTGTTCTAACGTCTGTGCTTATTATACACGATGCCCCCGGCCTTTACAACCATCAGTTGTAAAATGTCGAGAAATCATCCTTTTTATGTCTCGTTTTCAGGTTTCCGGCCCGTCACGACCCGGTCCCGGCCCTCCAGGTCCGGGATGCAGGCCACGTTCTCGTAGCCCGCCGCCCGGAACACGGCCTGCACCGCCGCGCCCTGCCGCCAGCCTATCTCCACCGCCAGCCAGCCGCCGGGCCGCAGGGCCGGCAGGTAGGCCGGGGCGATGTGCTCATAGAAGGCGAGGCCCTCATGGTCCGCCCGCAGGGCCATGGCCGGCTCCCGGCGCACTTCCGGGGCCAGCTGCTCCATCTCCCCGTCGGTGACATAGGGCGGGTTGGAGAGGACGAGGTCCAGGCTTTCCGGGGCCAGCTGCCGCTGGTAGCCGAACACGTCCCCCTGCACACAAGTAACGGCGGGGCGGGTCTCGTCAAAGCCCGGCAGGGCCGACGCGGCGTTCTGCTCAAGATAGCGGAAGGCCTCGGGGCTTTTTTCCAGGCAGGTGACCCGCGCGGCGGGGCACAGGCGCTTGACGCCCAGCCCCACGCAGCCGCTGCCGGCGCAGAGGTCCAGCACCGCCGGGCTGCTTTTGCCCGCCAGCCGCTTCGCGCCTTCCTCCACCAGCAGCTCGGTGTCCGCCCGGGGGCAGAGCACGCCGGGGCCCACCGCCAGTTCAAAGTCCAGGAAGGGCCAGCGGCCCAGGATGTACTGCAAAGGCTCCCGCGCCGCACGGCGGGCGGTGAGTTCCTCCAGCCGGGCCAGGGCGGCCTCGTCCAGCGCCGGGTCCTGCCAGCGCCAGCCCTCCCCTGCCTGCGTTTCCACCAGCGCCGCCGCGTCGAAGGCGGCGTCCTCCACGCCCGCGGCCTCCAGCCGCCGGCGGGCCTCGTCAAAAGCCTGCCGCGCCCTCACCACTTGGCCTCGTCCGGGTGGTCGGGCAGGACGGGGGTCACGGCGGCGATGGCCACCTCGATCATGGAGTCGTCCGGCTCGAAGGTGGTCAGCCGCTGGAGCCACAGGCCCGGCGCGCTGATGATGCGGGTGAAGAGGTTATCATAGCGGCCCGCCAGCTTGATGAGCTCGTAGCTGACGCCCATCACCACCGGCAGAAGCAGGAGTTTCAGCACCACCCGCAGGCCGGTGCTGCTCCAGGGCAGCACGCTGAACAGCAGAATGCTGACGATGAGCACCAGGATCATGAAGCTGGTGCCGCACCGGGGATGGAACCGCCGGTGATGGCGCACGTTCTCCACGGTGAGCTCCTCCCCCGCCTCGTAGCAGGCGATGGTCTTGTGCTCGGCGCCGTGGTACTCGAACACCCGGTGAATTTCCTTCATGCGGGTGCAGAGGAAGAGGTAGCCCACGAACAGGGCGATCTTGAGCACGCCCTCCAGCACCACCTTGCCCCAGCCCAAGGGCAGGAAGCGGTCGATGAGGCCCACGATGGCGGTGGGCAGCACCATGAACAGCACGATGGCCAGAAGGCCGCCGCACACCGCCGCCAGCGCCATGAAGAAGTTCTGCACGCCGGGGCCCGCGTGTTCGCCCAGCCACGTCTCAAAGCGGCCCGGCTCCTCCTCGGCCTCCTCGGGCATGCTCACCTCGGCGGAGTGCATCAGATAGCGGTAGCCCAGCACCAGATTCTCGATCATCGCCGCCGCGCCCCGCACCAGGGGGATCTTCTGCCAGCGGTGATGCTTCACGTCTTCGTAGGTCATGTCCAGCGTGCCGTCGGGCCTGCGCACCGCCACACAAATTTTTTCGGGGCCGCGCATCATGATGCCCTCCATCAGGGCCTGCCCGCCCACGCTGGTCTTAAAACATTCCTTGGGTTTTTCCATGTTTCTCCTTTTGCCGGGCCCGTCGGCCCGGGGCTTTTTGCGTTTTGTCCGCCCGGTCAGCGGGCCGGGGCGGCCAGTTCCTTTTCAAACACGAGGCTGCCGTCCGCCTCCATGCGGTAGAGGCAGTTCGCCCGCAGCGGCGCGCCGGTGGTGTCGGTGAGGGCCAAAACGTCCGCCACGGTCTGCCCGTTCCAGCTGCAGAACACAAATTTGTACGGCCAGCCGCCGGCGGCCCACCACGCGTACTTTTCGGCCATGTTGTCGCCGAACTCCATGGGATTCAGCGAAAGGGTGCTGCCCGGCGCCAGCTCAAACTTGTACAGCCGGCAGTCGTGGGCCCACTGGGGCCCCTCGGTGAGCACCAGCGTGGAGGCGTCCCGGCTGTACATCTCGGGCACGAAGCTGTCGAACACCGGCTGCATCTCGGTCTGCTCCCGCGCCCAGTTGGCCTCCTCCACGTTGGGGGCCCGGTGCTGCAGGAACCACCCGGGCACAAGCTCGGTGGCCGCCGTCCAGTTGACGCCGAAGGCGAAGGCCGCCGCCGCGCAGGCAAGGGCCAGCCCCCGGCGCTTGGGCGTGTTCAGCCGCGCCGCGAAGGGGGCCAGCGCCCCCAGCGCCAGATAGAGCATGGCGATGGGCAGCGGCGCGATGTAGCGGTGGTAGGCCGCCAGCTGCTGGGCCTCGTCCGGGTCGAAGAGATAAAGGTAAGAGTAGCAGAGCATCACCGCGTAGGCCAAAAACACCACGGTGAGCCCCGCCCCCGCCACAGTGAGCGCCCGCCGCTGCGAGGGCACAAGGCGGCGCAGCGCCAGCACCAGCGCCCAGAAGAGCAGCAGCGCCCCCAGCGCCGACAGGCCGCCGGTGCGGTTGAGTGGCTCGAAGCAGAAGAACTGCAGGTAGTGGGGGATGACCTCGCCCGCCTGCCCCCCGCCGGTGAAGAATTCCAGCAGATTGGCGGGGCCGAAGGCCCCGGCGGACACATCCTGGGTGAAGTAGGAGCTGGTGCCCTTGAGACGGCAGAGCACCTGCCAGGTGAGCCAGAAGGCGGGCACCGCCGCCGCGGCTGCCAGCGCCGTGAGGCGCGGCCACAGGCTGCCCCGGCGCACCGTTTCCCGCAGCGGGCCGGCCCACAGCACCATCACCGCCGCCAGCCCTGCCAGGGCGTAGAGGATGCCGGTGCTCTTGGAGATGGCCAGCAGCGAGAGCGCGCCGCTCACCGCCGCCAGGTCCCACAGGCCGGGGCGGGGGCTGCGCCACGCGGTGAGCAGGGCCCAGCCCAGCAGCAGAGTCATCACCGGCTCCACCACAAGGCTCATCTGGTGATACTTGGTGTAGAAGGCGGGGAACACCAGCAAAAAGGCGGCCTCGCCCCCCACCAGCAGCAGGTTCGACCACCAGCGTTTGCGCCAGCCGAAGTCCGCCAGCAGGGGCAGGGTCAGGCCCATGTACCACAGCATCTGGGTGTCGATCATCGCCGCCACGGTGACCCGCGGGGTGTAAAGATGCAGGAAAGCCGTGAGCATCTGCAGCCCCGGCGGATAGTCGCTGAAGGTGGAGGCGCTCTGGGCCGCGGTGGGGAACTGGTCCATGCCGCTGATCTGGCGGGTGAACAGGCCCCAGTGGGCCACATCGTCAAAGACGGTGAGCTGTATCTGGCCGCTGAGGGCCATGGTCAGGCCCATGGCCAGCAGCAGGGCAAAAAAAGGCGGCCCCAGCCGCAGCGGCCCCGCGCCCCTGCGCAGGGCGAAGAAGGCCGCCGCCGCGGCGGCGGGCAGCACAAAGAGGGGCAGCCACTCCTTCTCCCCCGCCCCGGTGAACAGATAGGTCACCAGCGAGATGCCGGTGAGCACCAGGGGCAGGGTCTGGGCAAAGGGCGCACGGATGGCCCGGGTGAGCAGGCCCGCCAGACACGCCAGCAGGCACAGCAGCGCAAGGTACATCAGCATAGAGTTCCGTCCGGCGCGCAGCTCTTTCCCGCGCCGCTTCCTTTCTTTATGAACGTTCTTTTTCCTCGCCGTGGCCCGGCCGGTAGAGCGGCAGCCGCAGGGTCACGGTGGTGCCCACGCCGGGCTGGGAGTCGATATCCGCCGAGCCGTCCAGGGCGGTCATGATCTCGTCCACCACCGCGAGGCCGATGCCGCTGCCCCGCACCGCGCCCTTGCCCTTGAAGAACTTGAGCTTGACGTTTTCCAGGTCCTCGGGCAGGATGCCCCGGCCCTGGTCGGCAATGGTGACATAGGCGTTTTCGCCCTCCTGCAAAAGGTCGATGGTGATGGCCCCGCCCCGGCAGGAGTATTTGACGGCGTTGTCCAGCACGTTGACGAAGACCTGCCGCAGCCGCGCCGGGTCCGCCCAGATGGGCAGGGGCAGCTCCGGCTCCTCGTAGACGAGGCGCAGGCCCTCTTTTTCGATGCGGGGCTGCATGAACAGCGCCGCGTCGGTGACCTCCGCCACCAGGTCCAGCCGCTGGCACTCCAGCTTGACGCCGCTCTGCAGCCGGGAGAAGCTGAGCAGCTCCTCCACCATGGTGTAGAGGCGGTCGGTCTCCTGGCCGATGATGGACAGGCCCTTGCGGTAGTTTTCGTCGTCGGGGTCGCGGATGGCGGCGATGGTCTCCACCCAGCCCCGGATGCTGGTGAGGGGGGTGCGCAGCTCATGGCTCACCGAGCTGATGAACTCGTTCTGCATCCGCTCGGTCTTGCTCAGCTCCCCGGCCATTTCGTTGATGCGCTGGCACAGTCGGCCTATCTCGTCGTCATAGGGGGTGTCGGGCAGGCGCACCGAAAGGTCGCCCCGGGCGATGGCGGTGGCGGCCTCCTCGATCTGGTGCACCGGCTTGACGATGCTGTCCACGAAGAACAGGCCGCTCCAGATGGTGAACACCAAAATCAGCGCACCCACGCCCAGCGCCAGCAGCACCTGCCGGGTCAGCGCCTCGTCCACCAGCGAGAGGCTGGTGAGCATGCGCATGGCGGCGGCGTCCTCGCAGGCGTAGGGCACCAGCACGGTGATGGCCATCACCCGGTGGCCGCCCGAATCGGTGTAGATCATCTCGCCCTGGCCGCTGGCGCTGGAAAGGGCCTGGGTGAAATCCGCCGGGGCCTCGTCGTAGCGGATGAGCGCGCCGGAGGAGGTGATGAGCGGCTGGCCGGAGGAATCCAGCAGCATGAACTCGAATTTGTCCTTCTCGTCGAACTGCTCCACCGCCCGGTGCAGCAGCTGGCTGCGGCTGGAGGCGGTGAGGGCGGGGTTCGCGCCGGTGACGATGTTCAGCTGGCCGCTGATGCTGGAGATGCGGCTGAGGATGGCCTGCCGCGCGCCGTTGTAGTAGCCGGACCAGGTGGCGTAGACGAAAAGGCCTTCCGCCACCGCCACCAGCAGCAGGGTCACAAGCAGGCTGCCCCGCAGCCAGCGTCGGGTGATACTGCTCACAGCCTGCCTCCTTTCTGCGCAGATGGGGATGCGGTCTTCAGCCGTTCCAGCGGTAGCCGTAGCCCCAGACGGTGAGGATGTGCTTGGGGCTGGAGGGCTCGTCCTCTATCTTCATGCGCAGGCGGCGGATGTTCACGTCCACGATCTTCACGTCGCCGTAATAGTTTTCGCCCCACACGCCTTCCAGAATTTTTTCCCGCACCAGGGCGGTGCCGGGGTTCTGGAAGAACAGTTCCATGATCTGGAACTCCACCTGGGTCAGGTCGATGGGCTCACCCTTTTTGTAGAGCACGCGGCTCTTCTGGTCCAGCACGAACTGGCCGCTCACAAGGCGGGAGTCGTCGGCTTCGGCGGCGGTCTGGCCGGTGCGCTGCACACGGCGGCAGAGCGCGTCGATGCGGGCCAGCAGCTCCGACACGCTGAAGGGCTTGGTCATATAGTCGTCCGCCCCGATGGACAGGCCGCGGATCTTGTCCTGCTCCATGCTCTTGGCGCTGAGGATGATGATGCCGATGTTGGCGTCGTCCCGGCGGATGGCCTCGCACAGAGAAAAGCCGTTCATGCCGGGCAGCATCACATCCAGCACCGCGGCGTCGCAGCGGCCCTCGCTGCCCAGCAGCGCCAGCGCCTTTTCGGCGCTCTCCGCCTCCAGCACCTCGTAATCCGCCATGCGCAGGTTGAGGGCGATGAGCTCGCGGATGCTGTCCTCGTCTTCCACTACCAGAACTCTTCTCATGGTTTGACCTCCTTTTGAACAGGGCCCAAGGGGCCCGTCACGTCTTTTTGGGGGCGCTCACAGCAGCCGGAAGCCCCGGATCAGGTCGCCGGACTGGGCGTGCGGCTCCGCGCCGCCCAGCCGTGCCTGCACCTTCTGCGCGCCCAGGTTGCCCAGCAGGAAGTAGCCGCCGCCCTGGGAGGCGTTGGGGCTGACCACCCGCACGGTGAGCAGCAGGCCCTCGCCGTCGGCGGTGCGCACCTGCCAGCTGTCCGGCTCGTCGCCGTCAGTGAGCATGATCTGGCCCTGCCACTCGCTGGGCAGTTCCAGATAATAGCCGTATTCCAGGTCGGCCACGCCGAAGCTCTTCACCTGCTCGTACTCGGTGGTGTAGTCCATCCAGGCCACGAAGCTCAGCCGGTTCACCGCCAGATTCTCCATGCCTTCGCCGTCCAGCTGGGTGGGGATCTCCACCGCGCCGTCGGAGTCGATGTCCTGGCTTTTGAGCAGGCTGGAATACCGCTGGGTGGCGGTGAACAGGTCCTCCACCGTGATGGGGTGATAGGTCACCAGCTGCTGCTGGCGCGCGTCGTAGTAAAGGATCATGCTGGCCAGGCTGTTGGCGTTGCCGGTCTGGCCGTCCAGGATCAGGTAATAGCTGCCGTCGTCGCCCTTGCTGGTGTAGAGCCCTTCGCAGCTGGTGAACTGGTTGCCCACCGCCAGCGGGGGCATCACCGGGATGAACTGGCCGTCCTGGGCGGTGAGCATCTGCAATTGCAGGCCGCTCTCCGACTCGGGGCCGATGATGACCAGATCGTTGCCGCCGCTGCCGCTGATGTCCCGCAGTTCATACTGGGAATAGGACTGGTGGAACACCTCGCTCAGGGTCTCGTTCTGGTAGGAGTAGACCGCCAGATACTTCTCCCCCGAGGCGGCGGCGTAGCCCACCAGCAGCTGGGTGCCCTCGGCCCCCCGCAGGCTGGCGGTCTCGATGCTCTCCACCGAGGTGGAAAGGCCCTCCCGCTCCTGGGTGACCACCCACTCGCCGTTCACCGATTCCAGCACCGCCAGATGGACGTTCTGGCCCTTGGCGGTGCTCACATAAAGAGCGGCCGCGTCGGTGGCGCCGTCGCCGTCCCAGTCGTCGAACACAAAGGGGGAAAGGTTCTCGCCGGTGGTGGGGTACTTCATCTGGGGCGTTTCGCCCAGATAGGCGATGAGCGCCTTTTCCACCTCGTTCTGCTGGCCGTCCAGCTGAGGCGCGCGCAGCAGGTCCTCCACGCCGGCGGGCGCGGCGCTGCACCCGGTCAGCAGGCACGCCGCCGCCAGCGCCGCGGCTCCTTTGAACCATCGCACAGCTGCCACCCCCTTTTGTATATATGAAGTTTATTATATCACGAAAGCAGGGCGATTCCAAGGGTCATCGCCAAAAGGCCCGCGCCGAAGCCCGCCGCCGTCACTTCTTTTCTGCCCAGGGAAAGGCCGGTGGGCAGAAGCTCGGCCACGCTCACCCAGCACATCACCCCGCACACCAGCGCCGCCATGCCGGTGACAAGGCTGGCGGTGATGCGCCCGCCCAGCACCCCGAAGGCCAGCAGCGCTCCCGCCGGTTCCGCGAAGCCGGAGGCCAGCGCCGCCAGGAAGGCCCGGCCCCGGCTTTTGGTGGCGTAAAGCACCGGCAGCGCCACCGCCAGCCCTTCCGGCAGGTTGTGCAGGCCGATGGCCACCGCCAGCCGCAGCCCCACCGTCGGGTCGTCCAGCGAGGCGAACAGGGTCATCGCCCCTTCCGGCAGGTTGTGGCCCACCAGCGCCAGCGCGGTGACCAGGGCGCTGCGCAGCACCCGGCCCTCCTCGCCGCCGGCGGAAAAAGCCGCCTCCTCCGGCAGCGCCCGCTCCAGCAGCCAGCCCGCCGCCAGCCCCAGCAGCACAAGGCTGGCCGCCATCGCCCCCGCCCGCAGGGGCGCAAAGGCCGCCAGATACCGCCCCAGGGCCCCCGGCAGCATATCCATCAGACTGACCGCCAGCATCACCCCCGCCCCGAAGCCCATGGCGAAGGCCATTCCCTGCCGCCCCGGTCGGCGCAGCGCGCCCAGCGCCCCGCCCAGAGCGGTGGCAAGGCCCGCCAGCGTGGTGGCCGCCATCGCGTACAGCATACAAAAACGCCTCCCATACCCTTTTTTACAAGGATATGGGAGGCGTTCTTTGCTTATGAACCGGCGGTCAATAGCCCTCGCCGGAAAGGCCCTGCACCAGCTTCACCATGCGGCTGGTGCCCAGACGGTCGGCGCCCAGCTCGATGAAGCGCACCGCGTCGTCCAGGGTGGAGATGCCGCCCGCGGCCTTGATCTTGCAGCGGCCCGCGCAGCAGCGGGCGAACAGCTCGATGTCCGCAAAGGTGGCCCCGGCGGTGGAAAAGCCGGTGCTGGTCTTGATGAAGTCGGCCCCGGCGTCGATGACGGCCTGGCACATGGTCTCCTTTTCTGCGTCGGTGAGCAGGCAGGTCTCGATGATGACCTTCAGCACATGGTCGCCCACCGCCTTCTTGATGGCGGCGATCTCCTCGGTGACGTAGGCCACGTCGCCCGCCTTCAGGCGGCCGATGTTGATGACCATGTCCACCTCGGAAGCGCCGTTTTCGATGGCGGTCTTTGCCTCGAACATCTTGGTGGCGGTGTCGGTGGCGCCCAGGGGGAAGCCGATCACCGTGCACACGGGCACGGCGCCCTTCATGTACTCGGCGGCCTGCTTGACGAAGCAGGGGTTGATGCACACCGAAGCGGTGTGATACTCCATCGCCTCGTCGCAGATCTTCTGAATGTCGGCCCAGGTGGCCTCAGGTTTCAGCAGGGTGTGGTCCACCTTTGCCATGATCGCGGCGATGTCCATCATTTCACGCCGCCTCCCAGTTTGCACTGTTTGCACTGGCGGGCCTTGCTCATGCCCACGGCGCTGAGCACGATGGCCACCACCGCGGCCACGGACGCCACGATGCCCAAAATCAGCCCGGCCAGACGAAACGCGGAACCTTTCATAGTCAGAACCTCCTGTCCCGCCGCCAAACGGCGGCGCGGTTTGTCTTTTTTTCAGTATACCATACCGCCCGCCGTTTGCACACCCCTTTTTGTTCCGGGGTTCAGCGGCCGGGCGCGGCCGCGCGCCGCTCCTCGGGCAGCAGGCCGAACATCGCCCGGTCCGGCGTCCATTCCAGGCCGTTTTTCAGCGCTGTGGCGTAGTCCCAAAACTGGTCCCTGCGGTGGCGGTGGACGGCGGTGTACTCCGGGCAATCGTACAGATAGGTGCCGCTGGCAATGGCTCTTTGCCGCTGTTCTTCCGTTTCCACCGGCACCCACCAGGTGCTGTTCTCCCCGTCCATGTTGGGCTGGGAAAAGCACTCGGCCGCGCCTGCCGCATCGCCCCGGTCCAGAAAGGCCAGCCCCGCCAGCCGGGGCATGGTCTCCCGGTTGGCGATGTAGTAGCCGTCCAGGTCGCCGTATGTCTCTTCCACCATGGCCAGAAATTCGGCGCAGTAGTCCTGCAAAAAGTCCAGCAGGTCCTCGCACAGGCCCGGCATCGCCGCGTCGGTGCCGTCAAAGTCGAAGTGGCGGATCATCCGGGGGAAGGAGGCATCGCACAGCATGCCGCTGTTGGCCCGCAGCTTGTCGGTGAAGTGGGGCTCCTTGTCCGGGCGCAGGATGCCGTATTGCAGCTCGTCGAAGCGGTGGTACTTCACTGTGATGTCCAGCTCCATGCCGATGCGGCCGCTGGCGAACTCCTCCGGCCACCAGAAGGCATGGTAAAAGTAGGGGCTCTCCTTTTTGTAAAGGTCATGCTGGGCGGAGAGCTTTATCTTCCGCGCCCTGGCGGCGGATTTCATGGCCTGATACAGCGCCTTGTGCTGCCGGCTGGTCATCCTTGTTCCCATCTGTGCTGCCTCCTTTCGCGGCCCGCCCGGCGCGGGGCCGCTCCGCCCGCCCGGGGGATACAAGAAAACACCGCCTGCCATGGGCAGACGGTGTTTTGATAAGCAGAGATTACTCGGCGTCCTCGGCCTCGTCGTTCAGCAGGGCCTTCATGGACAGGCTGATGCGCTTCTTGTCGAAGTCGACATCCAGCAGCTTGACCTTGACCTCGTCGCCCACCTTCAGCACGTCGCTGACCTTCTCGACGCGCTCGTTGCTGATCTCACTGATGTGGACCAGACCGTCGATGCCGGGCAGGATGCGCACGAAGGCGCCGAACTTGGTGATGCTCACCACGGGAGCGGTGAACACGCTGCCGATGGGATACTCGTTCTGCAGCTTGACCCAGGGATTGTCCTCGGCCTTCTTGTAGCCCAGGGAGACCTTGTGGTTCTCGGTGTCCAGAGCCTTGACGTACACCTCGATGGTGTCGCCCACGTTCACGACCTCGCTGGGGTGCTTGATGCGGTTCCAGCTCAGCTCGCTGATGTGGCACAGGCCGTCCACGCCGCCCACGTCCACGAAGGCGCCGTAAGCGGTGAGGCTCTTGACCACGCCGGTGTAGGTGTTGCCCACCTCAACGGTGGACCAGAAGGCCTCGCGCTTGGCGGCATTGGCCTCGGCGGTGACCTTGTTGATGGAACCCACAATCTTGCGGCCGGCGCACTCGGTGATGACCAGCTTGACGTTCTGCTTCACCAGAGCGTTGATGTCCTCATCGCGGCGCATGGTGGCCTGGCTGCGGGGCACGAACACCTTCACGCCCTTGACCAGAACGATCACGCCGCCCTTGTTGGTCTCGGTGACCACGCCTTCCATGACGGTGCCTTCCTCGGCGGCCTTGCGGACCTCCTCCAGACCCTTCATGGCTTCCAGGCGCTTGCGGGACAGGTAGGCAACGCCTTCCTGATCGTTGACTTTTTCGACGACGAGGCCCAGCTTGTCCCCAACCTTGACCAGATCCTCCGCCTTGGCGTTGGGATCGTCGGTCAGCTCGCTGACCTTCACAAAGCCGGTGTGCTTGGTGCCGATGTCCACCTGCACCTCGTTGGGCGTAATGCTGGTAACAGTGCCCTCCACTACCTTGCCTGCGAACACAGGCTTGAGATTCGCTTCGCTCTCGGCAAACATCTCAGCAAAGCTCATCTCGTCACGGATTTCTTCACTCATACTGTTAAGTACCTCCTCAATAATAGACGATGGCGTGGAAGCCCCGGCTGTAACACCCACCGTTTGCACCCCGGAAAACCAGGCCGGATCCAGCTCCTTGGCCGTCTCCACCGTAACACACCGGGTGTGCTTTGCGGCGACTGCTGCCAGCTTCTGGGTGTTGGAAGAATGATGACCACCAATGACGACCATCAGGTCGCATTTCTGGCTGAGGTCTTCCGCTTCCTGTTGCCTCGTCCACGTCGCACTACATATTGTATCAAATATTTTGGCGTTTGTATACCCTTTTTTTATAAACGCGGCGCATTCTTGCCATTTTGTTACCTGAAACGTGGTCTGCGCCACCATAAAAACGGGCGTTTCGGGGTTTTTGGGGCCTTTCCAGCCCTCCAGCTGGGAAAGATCGGAGAAAACGAACACCTCTTTGTCGGTGTGGCCCACGATGCCCTGCACCTCCGGATGGGCCGCGTCCCCCGCCACCAGCAGCACCGCGCCCTCGTCGCTGGCCTTGCGGGCGATGCGGTGGATCTTGGCCACGAAGGGGCAGGTGGCGTCGTGGCAGACGATGCCCGCCGCCTCGATCTGGTCGTAGACCGACTGGGGCACCCCGTGGCTGCGGATGACCAGCTCATAGCCCTCGGGCACATCCGCCAGGGTGCCGGCAGTGACCACGCCCAGCTTTTCCAGCTCGGCCACGCACTGGGGGTTGTGGATGAGCGGCCCCAGGGTGGCCACCTTGCGGCCGCTTTGGGCCAGCTCGGTGGTGAGCTTCACCGCCCGGTCCACCCCGAAGCAGAAGCCGGCGGTCTTTGCCTTGATGATCTCCATGGGCCCCTCCTCATTCAAAGCGGTTCTCGTCGTAAAGCTTCTGCCACGCGTCCAGCAGCAGCTGCTTGTTCTCCCGCAGCTTGGCGGCGCTCTTGTGCTCGCCCAGATACAGCGTCTCGGCGGGGATGGGCTCACCGAAGCACACCCGCACCCGGCTGAACAGCCGCATGTGACCGTGGCGGTAGATGATGCGGCAGGGGATCATGTCCACCCCGGCGGCGCTGGCGATGACGAAGGCGCCGCTTTTCAGCTTGCCGGGCTCGCCGGTCTTGGAGCGGGTGCCTTCGGGGAAGATGAGCAGCCCCTGGCCGGCCCGCACCTTTTCGATGGCGTCCTCCACGGCGGTGGTGTCGCCCCGGCCGCGGGTGACGCCGAACACCCCCACCTGATGGAAGAACCAGGTGAAGAAGGGGTTCACGTGCATGACCTCTTCCTTGGCCATCACCAGCATCTTTTTGCCCCAGAAGCGGGCCAGCACCACGAACACCGGGTCGATGGCGGAGAGGTGGTTGGGCGCCAGCACGAAGCCCCGGCCGTCCTTGGGCAGGTTCTCCCGGCCCACCACCTTGATGGCAAAGCCCAGATGCCAGATGACCCACGCAAGGGGCACAATGATCGCGTAAAACATTGCCTGTCTCCCTTCGCTTAGTGCCCCACCCGGCTGAGGATGAGGTTTTTGAGGGCCGCGAAGCTCTCTTCAAAGTCCAGGTCGCTGGTGTCCACCAGCACCGCGTCCTCCGCCTGCTTCAAAGGCGCCGTTTCCCGGTGGGTGTCCTGCCAGTCACGCTGGCGGATGTCCTCCAGCACGGTCTCGTAGTCCGCGGGCTGGCCCTTCTGCTGCAGTTCCAGCATCCGGCGCTTTGCCCGGGCCTCGGGGGAGGCGGTGAGGAAAATTTTGACGGTGGCGTTGGGCAGGATGACGGTGCCGATGTCCCGCCCGTCCATCAGCAGGTCGTGGGTGAGGGCCATGTTCCGCTGGGTGTCCAGCAAGAACCGGCGCACCGCCGGGTGGGCGGACACGTCGCTGGCCGCCATGCCGATCTCCTCGGCGCGGATGGCCTCGCTCACGTCCTCGCCGCACAGCAGCACCCGCTGGGCGCCGTCCACATATTTCAGTTCCAGCCGGATGGAGGGCAGCAGCGCCTCCACCGCGGCGGCATCCTTGGTGTCGGCCCCGGCGCGCTTTGCGTACAGGCCGATGGAACGGTACATGGCGCCGGTGTCCACATAGAGATAGCCCAGCTCCTTGGCGAGGCGTTTCGCCAGGCTGGATTTGCCGGCCCCTGAGGGGCCGTCGATGGCCACAGAGATCATTGTTCCGATGCTCCTTGTCGTGTGTTTATTTCAAAAGGCCCGCGCCGCCGCCTGGGCGGTGCAGAAGGCAATTTGCAGGTTATAGCCCCCGGTGTAGGCGTCCACGTCCAGCACCTCGCCGGCAAAATACAGCCCCGGGCAGAGTTTGGAGGCCATGGTGCGGGGGTCCACTTCCTTCACGTTCACCCCGCCGCTGGTGATGACCGCGTGGGCAAGGTCGCCCCGGGCGGTGACGGGCACCGTCCAGTGCTTCATCAGCTTCACAAGACGGCGGCGGCTCTCCTTGTCGATCTGGCTGGCTTTCAGCGCCGGGTCCACGCCCCAGCGCTCCACCATCACCGGCTGCATGCTGGCGGGCAGCAGCTTTGCCAGCGCGCCCTGGGCGCTTTTGGCCCCCAGCAGCTGGAAGTCCCGGCCCACCCGGGCGTAGAGCTGGTCCTCGTCCAGGGCGGGCTTCAGGTCGATCTCCGCCGTCCAGCGGTGTTTTTCCATCTCCCGGATGTAGCTGGAGGCGGAGAGGGTCAGCGGCCCGGAAATGCCGAAGTGGGTGAACAGCATCTCCCCCAGCTCGCTGAACACGGGCTTGTCGTCCCGCAGCAGAGTCAGGGTGACGTTGCGCAGTGAAAGGCCCATCATCTTTTTGCAGGCCGGGTCCGGGCTGACCAGACTGCACAGGCTGGGCACCGGCTCCACGATGGAGTGGCCCGCCTGCTTTGCCAGTTTGTAGCCCTCGCCGGTGGAGCCGGTGCCGGGGTAGGACACACCGCCGGTGGCCACCAGCACGCAGTCCGCGTGCAGCGTCCGGCCGCCCTTGGTGACCACGCCCGCGCAGCGCCCCTCTTCCAGCACAAGGCTCTTTGCGCCGTCCATCACGATGTTCGCGTCGGCGGCGTACCGCAGCAGCGCGGCGCGGATGTCCTCGGCCTTATCGCTCACCGGGAACACCCGGCGGCCCCGCTCGGTCTTGAGGGGCACGCCCAGCTCCTGGAACAGCTCCATGGTGGCCGAGGGCGGGAAGGCGTGGATGGAGGAGAACAAGAACCGGGGGTTGGTGCGCACGTTCTGCAAAAAGGTATTTTCGTCGCAGTCGTTGGTGACGTTGCACCGCCCCTTGCCGGTGACCAGAATTTTCTTGCCGGGCATCTCGCTGTGTTCCAGCACGGTGACCCGGTGGCCCAGCCGGCAGGCCGCGCCCGCCGCCATCAGCCCGGCGGCGCCCGCGCCCACCACGATCAGTTCTGCCATGAGACGTTCTCCTTCCAGAGGGTGAGGATGCCCGCCGCGCTGAACAGGAGCAGCAGCGGGTGCACGGTGGAGATGTACATCGCGTAGGTGCCGATGTTGAAGCTGGCCACCTCCACGAAGGCGATCATGAAGCAGCGCAGCAGCGCCATGGCGAAAAGGCCCGCCAGCAGCAGCGCCAGCATCCCGCGCCCGGGGGCGATGGGCCGCTTTTTGCGCGCGCCGCTCAGCAGCGCCGCCGCATTCTTCACCTGCAGCGCCACCGCCGCGGCGAAGGCCACGGGCAGCGCCACGGCGTAGACGGCGCGCAGCACCTCCAGGCCGAGATAGACCAGCCGCTGCACCGGGCTGTAATAGGGCAGCGCCGTGCCCGCCTGGGCGGCGGAGTTGGTGCGCTGGCCAAGGTAATTTTCCCAGACTTCCAGGTCCTCGGTGGGGCCGATGGAGAGGTTCTCCGCGTCGTAGGGCTCGCACCCGCCGAAGGTCAGCGAGTACCACAGGCTGTGCAGGCCCTCTTTCAGCACCGGGCCCACATACTCCGCCCGGATGGGGGGCGTGGTGCCGGTGCGCCTGGGGCCGTTCGAGGGCAGCTCGCCTGCGTCGCACAGTTCGTTGATGGCGTCCGCCACGCCCTGCCAGTATTCCTCGGCCTTTTGGGCGCTGTCGTAAACGCCTTCATAATACGCCGCCTTGCGGATGGCCCAGTAGAAGCTGCCGGACTGGTAATCGTCCAGTTCCGGGTTGCGGAAGCTGTTCTGCAGGTCCTCGTCCTCTTCCAGCCACTTTTCCAGGGGGGCCAGGGCGGGCACCTTTTCATAGAGCAGCTGCCGGGCCTCGGCGTTCACGCTCACCAGCGGCTGCCACTGGCCTGCTTCCACCCGCATCATCGCGCCCATGGCGGCGGGAAAGCCGCCGGAGGAAAAATCGCTCACGGTGAACACGCCGTAATAAGCGTAGTTCACGGCGCTGAAGGCCAGGATGCCCGCCGCCAGCAGGGCGAAGGGGACGGCCAGCGCGGCGCACCGGGCCAGTTTTTGGGCCAGGGGCATTGCCGCCCGCAGGGCGGTGACGAGCAGGATGAGGCTGCCCGCGGCGGCAAAGGGCAGCAGCCACATGCCGTCCTCCCGGGTGAGCCAGGCCAGGGCGAGACCGAGGCCGGACATTCCCAGCCAGGGCAGGCCCTTTGCCAGCGGCCCGCGCCAGCGCAGCGCCCAGCCGCAGAGCCCCGCGAAGAAGAACATGCACAGGGCCGGGAAGATGTTGTCCCGGTAAACGCGCAGGGTGAAGCTGGCGCTCACCGCCGGGTTGAAGGCCAGCAGGGCGAACACCAGAAAACGGCTTTTATACCGCCGCAGCACCGGGGCGAAGGCCAGCGCCGAGGCCAGCGCCCCGCCGCAGGCCAGCAGCTGGCCCGCCGCGAGGTACGGGATGTGCAGCGCGTTGCAAAGCGCCAGCCACACCGCGAAGAACATGTGCTTCGAGAGGGTGAGCCAGTCGTACTCCCCCAGCCACTGGCCGGCGGAGATGCTCTGGGCGGCCCGGAACATCAGCTCGTCGTCGATGGGCGCGCCGTCCACCCAGACCCAGATCATCTGGAACCGGCTGACGGCCAGCTTTGCCAGCACCACTAACGCCACGGCGATCCAGAAGGCGCGGCGGCTCATGTCCTTTTTAAAAATATCCTTTTGAAAGAAACCTTTCATGCAAACGGGTCCTTTTTCTTATTTCTGCAGCTTCTCCACGCCCTCGATGAGGTAGCTCTGCTTTTTAAAGGTGAGGCGCACCAGCAGGTTCAGATACTTCACCGCGATGGTGAGGATGAAGAACAGGCCGGAAAGCCCCGCCGAAAGCACCAGCATGGTGGTGGTCCAGCCGGCGATGGGCTGCCCCAGGCAGAACACCGCCACCGTGTAGACCAGGGCCACCATCGTGAGCACCATCATCCCCATGCTGATGCCAAGGCTCAGCTTGTAGCCCGCGTCGGTGTAGAGGGCGAGGCTGTCCACCGCTTTGTCCAGGCGGGGCTCGTCGTCCTTCGCCGCCGTGCCCTCAAAGGTCAGGCTGGCGCAGGCAAGGCCGCTGGCGGCATAGGCCGCCTTGCGGTAGGCCAGATCGTCGCTGATGGCCTTCACCCGGTTGACGGCCCGGCGGCTCACCAGCCGGAACGCGTCGGTGGAGAGCTTGTAGGGGCTGTTGCTGAACTTGTTGAACACCCGGTAGAAGGCCCTGCTCATCAGCCGCTGGCGGCTGGGGCAGACGGTGACCACGTCAAAGCCGGTGAGGGCTTTCTGATAGGCCTGCCAGATGAGGTCCGGGTCGTAGCCCATCGCCGGGCGGTCGAACTCGAACACAAAGTCGCCGATGGCGGCGTCGAGGCCGGCGTTCATCGCCTTTTCCACGCCCTGGCGCAGGCTCATGTTCACCACCGTCAGGGGCGCTTCCAGGTGCTCGGCGGCCCAGGCTTTCAGGGCGGGCACCGTGTCGTCGGTGCAGCCGTCGTTCACCGCGATGAGTTCATAGTGGGCGAAGTGCTGCGCCAGCACCCCGTCCAGGGCGGCGAAGAAATCCGCCGCGGCGCGCCCCGCGTCGTGCAGGCAGACCACCGCCGAGACGAAATTGCTCTCTTTATTATTGTTCTGAGCCATCTTGCAGCACCTCGTCCAAATCGTATACCGTGTTGATCTTGCCGGAAAGCACGCTCACGAAGGCCGGCGCGTCGGAATACCGGCGGACCACCGTGGGGCGGGAGTCGTCGATCTCGCTGGCCTTCAGAATGGGCTTCATGCTGAACAGGCTGCCGGCGTATTCAAAGCCGTATTCCTCTTTCAGATACTTGCGGGCCAGCTGGCTCATCTGAGGCCAGGCGCTGGCAGGCTTTGCCGGGCAGTCGTTGCAGTTGTAAAGGTCGCCGGGGCGGCATCGCCCCCCGCTCTTCGCCTGGCAGGCAAAGCTGGGCAGGCTGTCGTAGCTGGTCACGTGGGGGGTGAAGGTGACGCTGGTGAGGCTGTGGTAGCCCGTGCGCCCGAAGGGCATGATGGAGAAGAAGGGCCCGTCCATCACCGTGATGCCGGTGTCCTTGAGTTTTTCGTTCACCGTGCAGAGGATGATCTCGCACAGCTCGTACTTTATTTTAAAAGGCTCAAAGCCCAGCATGGCGTGCACTTCGTTCACCCCGGCGTAGGTGGCGTTGAGCAGGAAAGGAGCTTCGGCCCTCACGTCCCCTGCCTTCACCTGCCAGACGCCGCCCGCCTGCTTGATGGCCTCGGGCTTGTGGGAATAGAGCACCGTGACGTTCTCCATCCCGGCGATGCGCTTCAAAAAGTGCTCTTTCAAAATGTTTGCGTCGTAGGTGTACTCGGTGGTGAGAAAGGCCCCGTCGCACTGGCCGGGGTTGAAGTATTTCGAGGGGGCCACGTCGTCGCAGCGGATGTTCGCCGCCGCGCAGAAGCGCCGGAATTCCTGGGCGTTGGTCCAGGAAAAATGGGCGCTGGTGGCGTAGACCTGGTCGAACTCCCGCAGAAGGCAGAAGTCATAGTCCCGGCAGAAGCGCTCGAAGTAGTGGGCGCTCTTGATGGCCGTGGAATAGCTGCGGGGGTAGTGGTAGCCCATGTGCACCCGGGCCTGATTGATGTAGGTGGCCCGCCGGAAGGGGGTGGGGTCCTTTTCCAGCACCAGCACCCGCTGGCCCGCCGCGCCGCACTTTTCGGCGGCGTAGAGGCCGTAGAGCCCCGCGCCCAGAATGATCTTGTCGTAGGTCATGCCTTGCCTCCCTTATTGCGGGTCGTACTTGCCCGCCAGCGCCGCAAAGAGAATCTTCAGCAGGTTCGAATTGCCCTTGAAGCCCTTGATCTTGGTGGGGGCGGGCCCGTTTTTGGGGTAGGCCCGCTCCACCGGCACCTCGCAGGCTTTCAGGCCCAGCTGGGTGGCCCGCACGCTCAGGTAGGCCAGCAGCTCATAGCCGGGGAAGATGTCCCGCAAGGGCTGCACCGCCGGGTGGGTCAGATAGGCGCGGCTGTAAGCCCGGTAGGCGTTGGTGGTGTCGGTGAACCAGTGGCGCGCCGCCAGACTGATGACCGGCGCGTGGATGAAGCGCACCGCCAGCCAGCGGGAGAGCGGGGTGTTCACCGCTTTGCCGCCCTTGATGAAGCGGCTGCCCTGCACCAGGTCGTAGCCCTCGCTGAGCTTTTCGATAAAAAGAGGCACGCTCTCGATGGAGTCCTTGTTGTTGCCGTCGATGGTCAAAATGCCCTCGTAGCCCCGCTCCAGCGCGAAGTGCAGCCCCATGCGGAGCTGCGCGCCCTGTTTGCCGGGGCCGGTCTTGGTGAGCAGGCAGTTCACCCCCCGGCTCTTCAATCCGGGGAGCTCCGTGCTGCCGTCGGTGCTGCCGCCGTCGCACAGGATGATGTCCACCAGCCCGCACACGCCCGCGGCCTTGGCCCGGTCCAGCTCTTTCAGAATGCGCCCGCCCTCGTTGATGATGGGGATGAGCAGGCAGTAGTCGCTGCGCTTTTCCGCCAGCATTTCCACGGTATAGTCCGGCACGCCGGGGATGTTTCTGCGCTCTTCCATGGTTTTAACCGAACACCTCCGCCACATACTCCAGGCTGCGGGTCAGTTCCTCTTCGCCCGCGGCCTTCATCTCCAGCGACACAAAGCCCTGGTAGCCCACGCCCTTGAGCAGCAGCGCCAGCTCCCGGTGCAGCGGCCGCGGCCGGATGGGCGCAAGGCCCGGCTCGCTGATGTGCACATGGCTCACCCGGTGCAGATGGGCGGCCACGTCCGCCGCCGTCTCGCCGCCGGCCACCATGGCCCCCACGTCCAGATTGACGGCGAGGCCCGGCCGGTCCAGCCGCTTGGCCAGGGCGAACACCTCTTTGTGGGTGTTGAGGAAGTTGGTGTTGTACATCGGGGGATTGGCCTCCAGCGCGATCACCGCGCCCCGGCGCTGGGCAAGATAGGCCAGCTGCTCGAAAAAGCTGTCCGCCTCGGCGGCGGTGTGCCCCTCGGGGATGCTGCGGTTGCGGGGGCAGCCGAACACAAGGCTGGGGCAGTGGCAGGCGTAGGCGAACTCCAGCGCCTGGGCGGTGTAGTCCGCCAGGGCCGCGGCCTCGCCCGGCTCAAAAATGCTGCCGGTCTGGCCGTACCAGATGCTCTGCATGCTGGGGATGGAAAAACCGTATTTCTGCCACATCACCCCGGCGAACAGCGCCGCGCCGGGCAGGTTGTCGTAGGGGCGCTCCGGGAAGACGCGGGTGGGCGCGATCTCCAGGCCGGTGTAGCCCAGCTGCTTCATTTTTCCCCAGACCCGCTCGTCTTCGGCGGCGCTCCAGCCGATGTTGGAGGCGGAAAGTCTCATGCCTCTTCCTCCCATTTCTTCATGAAGCGGCGGATGCCCGCCAGCTCCTCTTCTTCGGTGCAGATGTAGCCGCCCGCGCCGCCGAAAAGGCCGGCGTGTTCGGTGCGCATGTCGTAGTCAAAGGGCGCGCCGGGCAGCTCATTGATGAACTCGCCCCCAGTCACCGCCCGGTACACCGCGGCGGCGCTCACCGGCGGGGTGGCCAGATTCAGCACCCGCAGCCCGGCACAAAGGGCGGTCTCGATGTGGCCCCACAGGCCCGCCAGGTCGTAGAACTGGTAGACCGAGCGGCTGTCGGTGAAGTTGAGGGCGTTCCAGTCGTTCTGCAAAAACCACGCCCGCAAAGCCCCCGCGTCCACCCCGCCGGTCAGCTTGTAAAAGCCGTTGCCGCCGTCGGCGTACCCGGCGGCCACAAGGCCGCTCTTTGCCGCCAGCTCCTCGTACTTTGCCGGGCGCAGCAGCGCCGGGATGACGGTGTGCAGGTCGTAGAGGAAGTTCTTTTTCAGCCCCTTGCCGTAAAGGGCGGGCAGCCGCACGATGAGGGCGCTGTCGAAGTCCTCCCTCACCCACTGCTCCAGCTGCAGGCGGTTGGCCCCGTAGGGGGCGAGGGCCGCGCCCTCGGGCTCGTCCGACTCGGTCTTGCCCCGGCTGTCGGCATAGACGCACACCGAGGAGATGAGCACGGCCTGCTTCGGGGCGAGGCGGCGCAGGTTCTCCCGCGCGGCGCGCATCACCGCGAGGTCGGCCTCCGGGTCCTGGTTGGCCAGATACATGGCCGCCGGCACCCCGGCATAGACCACCAGATCGTTGTCTTTGCCGAACTGGTCGGCCACGTCGGTGGAGTGGCAGGCCGCGTCAAAGGCGTGGCTCGCCAAGAGGTTGCCCCCCACAAAGCCGGTGCTGCCCACGAGAACGGTGCGCCCCATCTTCCTTTCCCCTTTCAAACAGTCATGGCAATACAGAATACATTATACACAAAAAGCCCCCGGCATACAAGGCCGGGGACCGGCAAAGGGCCTTTGTCTGCCGCCGGGTCCAAAGCTGCGCTGTGCGGGCCCGGCAAGCGCCGGATGCTTTTGGGCCCCTTTTAAGAAATTTGTAAGAAAAAGGGCGGGCGCGTCGTAAGAATTACAGGATATACTGGCATACGGTTGGCAAGTTCTTTGCCATCGCGTACAATAGAAGGCAAAGACGGAAAGGAGGCGCAGACGGATGGACCAGCCTTGCATCCTTGTGGCGGACGACGACGCGGACATTGTGAACGCCGTGCGGCTGTATCTTGAAAAGGAGGGCTTTGCGGTGTTCGGCGCGGCCAACGGGCTGGAGGCGCTGGACATTCTGGAAAAGGAGACGGTGCATCTCATCCTGATGGACGTGATGATGCCCCGGCTGGACGGGTTTTCGGCCATCATGCGCATCCGGCAAAAGCGCAACCTGCCCATTCTGGTGATGAGCGCCAAGACCGAGGACTCGGACAAGGTGCTGGGCCTTTCCATCGGGGCGGACGACTACATCACCAAGCCCTTCAGCGCCATCGAGCTGGTGGCGCGGGTGAAGAGCCACCTGCGCCGGTATCTGGAGCTGGGCGGCGCGGGAGCCGGCGGCTCGGTGCGCCGGGTGGGGCGGCTGGAATATGACTTTGACGCTCACAGCCTGCTGGCGGACGGCGCGCCGGTGAAGCTCACCCCCACCGAGACGCGCATCATGGAGCTGTTCATGAAAAATCCCGGGCGCATCTTCTCCGCCGAGGAAATTTACGCCCGGGTGTGGAACGAGGCCGCGGCCTACGCGCCGGAGAACACGGTGATGGTGCACATCCGGCGCATCCGCGAAAAAATCGAACTGAATCCGAAGGAACCGGAATATTTGAAGGTGGTGTGGGGTCTTGGGTACCGATTGGAAAAAAAGTAAGCTTGCCGCCCGCATCCTGTGCGGCTGGCTGGGCGTGATGTGCCTGCTGGCGGCGCTGCTGTGCCTGCTGGCCTGCGGGCCCGCCATGCTGGGCGGCAGCTCCGTGGGCATGGGCGACCTGCTGGCCGGGCAGCTCAGCGGCTCGGTGTACTATCAGGAGAAGATGGCGGAGCTTTTCTACAACTGCTCGCTGCTGGCGGCGGGCGGCGCCGCCGGCGACGGCACGCCCCTGACGGCGGGCCAGAACACCCAGCTGCGCAGTCAGGCGCGGGACGCGCTGAACGGCGACAGCGGGGCGCTGTCCTCCGGGCAGGTGCTTTTCGCCGTTCTGCCCGACAGCGAGAGCGGCGTGAGCTACAGCAACACCGACTTCGCCCTCTGGGAGGACGGCCGGGTGGCCGCGCCCCTGGGCTATTCGGTGGCGCTGGCTTCCACCAGCGGCGCTTCCTGGGGCAGCCGGGCGCTGCTGGCGGCCTACACCAGGCTTTTGACCAGCCAGACGGTGCACCCCAGCGCCGAAGGGCTGGAAAACGCCGTGGTGGTGCTGGCGGTGCAGGACGGCGCGGGCCCCTGGCTGCCGGGTTTTGTCGGCGAAGGCCTGCGGCAGGTGGAAACGCTGCGCCCCCACCTCATCCTCTTCCTCTCCGGCTGCGCCCTCGCTCTCGGGTGCGGTGTGGTGTGCCTGGGCTGGCGGCGGCGCGCCCTGCCCGCCCGGGCCTGGGCCGCCGCCCTCGCCGGGCGGGTGTGGCTGGAAGCGAAGCTCCTGGTCTGGGTGGTGGGGCTGTTCTGCCTCTGGGTCTGGCAGGCGGTCTATGTGCCCGACGCCCTGTGGACGGTGCTGCCCGCTCTGCTCTGGCCGCTGGTGTGGCTGACCGCCGTTGACCTGCGCTTCAACGGGGCGGGCGTGTTCCGCTGCAGCCTTCTGGCCCGGCTGGCGGGCCTTGCGCGGGGCTCCTGGCGGGCCCAGCCCTGGCAGCGCCGGGTGGCCGGGCCGGCGGTGCTGTGCTGGCTGGCGCCGGTGGTGATGGTGCCGATGCTGTGGCTGATGTTCTTCACCTGCTACTGGGCGGCCCCGGGGCTTGTGCTGTTCGCCCTTGTGCTGGGCCATCTGGCGGCGCTGGCCATCCTGCTGGCGGGCCTTGCGCTGCAGCTGCGCTTTTGCCGGGACGCGGGCCGTCTCACCGGCACGCTGCACACCCTGCGCAGTGAGGGCGCAGCCCAGCCCCTGCACTTCAAGCCGAGCGCCCCGCTGCACGACGCCGCCGAGGACCTGAACGCCCTGCGGGAGGGCATCGACGCGGCGGTGGAGCAGCAACGCCGGGCAGACCGGATGAAGATGGAGCTGCTCACCAACGTCTCCCACGATCTGAAAACGCCCTTGACCAGCATCATCAACTACGCGGACCTGCTCTGCGCCGAACCCCTGGAAGGCGCGGCGGCGGACTACGCCAAGGTCATCCAGCGCAAGGCGGACCGCTTGAAGCACATGGTGCAGGACGTGTTCGACCTGTCCAAGGCGGCCAGCGGCAGCCTGCCCCTGGCGCCCGAGGCCATCGACCTTTCCAAGCTCATCCGCCAGACCCTGGCGGACATGGACGAGGCCATCGCCGCCAGTCCCCTCACCTTCCGCACCACGCTGGCCCCCGAGGCCTGGGTGCTGGCGGACGGCGAGCGGATGTATCGGGTGTTCCAGAACCTGTTCTCCAACGCCCTGCGCTACTCGCTGGCGGGCAGCCGGGTGTATGTGGACCTGAGCGCCGAAAACGGGCAGGCCGTCGCCCGGGTGAAGAACGTGGCGGGCTATGAGATGGAGTTCGACCCCGCCGAGATCACCGAGCGCTTTGTGCGGGGGGACCCCTCCCGCACCGGCGAGGGAAGCGGGCTGGGCCTGTCCATCGCCAAGAGCTTCACCGAGGCCTGCGGCGGCACGCTGGAGGTGCGGGTGGACGCCGACCTGTTCTGTGTGCAGGTGGCGCTGCCTCTCACCGAAAAGCCCGCGCCCGCCGGGGCCGCCGGCGAGGCCGAACCGTCCGAAGCGTGCGCCGCGGCCCTGTGAGCCGCGCGTTCCCTGTCTTCTTTTCATGATACGAGGTCTTTCCTATGTCTGATTTTTCTCAGTTTTTTGCGTCCGGCGCGCCGGCCCGCGCCCCCGAGGGGGCCGAGCTGATGCTGCTGGGCCGCCGCCGGGGCTTTTTCGGCGAAGAAAACCTGCTGCGGCTGGTCACCTTTGTGACCCTTCTCTTGCAGGCCATCAGCTTCGTCACCACCCTGCAGGGCGCCACGGTGTTCCTGGGCGGCATCTTTGTGCTGGCGCCCCTCTTCTTCGCCCTGGCGGTGCAGGCCACCGCCTGGTTTCTGGCGGGCAGCCTGCGGGTGCGCATCACTCCGCTGCGCTGCGTCGCCCTTGGCATGGCGCTGTGCTGCTCCACCTATTATTCCTATGTGGGCATCTACAACACCGTGAACCCGCCCGCCATGTACCTCTCGGCGGAGTACGCCCAGGTGCGCAGCGAATTGGACAGCACCTATGCCGCCCGCCGCACCCAGGCCTTCCGCACCGCCCAGGACCAGATCAACGCCATGGTGAGCGATCTGGCCGGGCAGTACAGCCTGCTGGAGCAGGAGAGCGCCCGCCTCGCCGCCTGCGCGAAGGAGCTGGAGGAAGTGAGCGCCGAGTATTCCGGCGGTCTGCGGGCCCCCAGCCGCTCCAGCTATGCGAACTACGAGGACTATGTGGCGGCCTACAACGCCTACCTTGCCAGCGTCACCGAGAATTCCTCCGCCGAGCAGGCCTCGGCCCGGCAGGCCATCCTGACCCGCTACGGCTTTGACAGCGAGAGCGCCCTGGCCGAAGCCACGGCGCAGAATGCCTCGGACCTCTCCGCCTTTGAGGCAGCCGCCGCGGAACTTGGCGGCGAGGGCGAGACGGTGGCGGCGCAGCTGGAAAGCTCCCGCGCCTTTCTGCTGGACGCCCTCACCGCCGCCGAGGCGGAGGGCTCCCTCTCCTCCGACGCCCGCTCCGCCCTGGGCCGGCTGGTGCAGCTGGCGGCGGCCCAGACGGGCAGCGCCCTCTCCACCGACGACCTTCTGCGCCCGGTGGACGCGGCCCTCACCGGCTCCGGCGAGGGGCTGATGGCCTCCTTCGACGAGCTGGCCGCCCAGCTGGAGGGCGGGCGGGTCACCCGGGCCAACGCCCAGGAGATGAAGACCCTGCTCACCTCCGAAATTCTGAACGCGGTGCTGCGGGTGAACGAGGTGGCGGGCGAGGAGGTGCTGCAGGCGGACGACCCGGCGCTGCAGATCACCGACCTGCACCTGAAACCGCTGCTGGCCCTCACGGTGCCCACCCAGCGGGGCATGGCCCTGTTCTGCCTGTTTTTGGCGGCGCTGATGGACGGCCTGACGCTGGTGTTCAGCATCGCCTGCCGCCGCAAGCCCACCCTGCTGAAGGCCCGCAGCCCCCGCCGCCTGCTGGCGGAGAACGGCGACGCGCTGGCGGCTCAGGTTTGCGCCTGCCTGCCCGCCGGGCGGGACCCGATGGACGAGCTGGAGCTGTTTTTGAGCCGCTTTTCCGCCAGCCCGGACACCCTGGCCGAGGGTTACAGTCTGGCCGCGCCCCGGGCGGACCTGGCCGTTTATGAGCGGCTGTGCGCCCTGCTGTGTCAGGCGGGCCTCGCCTCCATCCGCCCGGCCCAAGGGAACGAAGCGGCGGGCGAGACGGTGCTGCTGCGCTCGGATTTCCTGCTCTATGCCAACGAGCTGCTCACCACCCGCAGCCGGGGCCGCCTTGCCAGCGACCTTGCCGCCGAAGCTGCGGCAGGCCGCCGGGCCGCGGCGCTGGGCCAGACGGTCTGACCGCCTTAATACAAAAGAAAAGGGCCCCCGCCGAAAAAGCGGGGGTCCTGCTGTTTTTATCCGAAATAGTGTTCCGGGTCCACCCGGTTGCCGCCCTTGAGCACCTCCAGGTGCAAATGAGGGCCGCTTGCGGTCTCGGCCATCACTTCGCCCACATTGCCCAGGGCCTGGCCGGCGCTCACCCCGTCGCCCACCGACACCTGCACGCTGTCCGCGGCAAGGCCGGCGTAGCGCCAGGTCAGCTCGCCCGCCTCCACCTCCACGATACGGCCCCACATGCCGTCGTCGTAGATGTTGCAGACGGTGCCCGCCACCGCGCTCTTCACCTGAGCGTTCTCGGCGCAGGCGATGTCCACGCCGTTGTGGGTGCGCCAGTCCTGCAGGGTCTCGTTGTAGACCAGCTCATCCCCGGAGTAGACCTGTGTGATCTGCCCATCGACCGGCTGCACAAAGGAGGGTGCGGGCGCAGCGGCAGCCTCGCCAGAGTCCCCAGCCGGTGCGGATGCTTCGCCAGAGCCAGACGCCGAGGACGACGGCCGTGACGGTTTTGCCGATGGCACGGGCACATCGTTCACCTTCTGCTCCACCTGTACGTCGGGCAAGTCCCATTCCTGCGTCCCCTCCTGTTCCAGACTGCTGTTGGCGTTCGGCCCGAACCGCTGCATCACGTTGCGGATGGCCCAGAAGCTGCTGGCCGCCGCAGCCAGGATGCAAAGGGCCAGGGCCAGATAAAAGCCCTTGCCTTTGAAAAACGAGATGATCCTGTTCATGCTATCGCTCCTTGTTTTTTTCTGCTGCCGGCCGCGCAGGGCCGACAAAGGGCCGGGGCGGCGGGTCATCGCTTTGCCCTTAGTTTGCAGCGGGCCGGCGGGTTTTATTCATCCGCCGCCGCAATTTGCCGCCCGCCCGAAGCCGGGTCGGGGCGGCAAATTTTACATGTATCCCCTTGTAATCCGGGGGGCAGATGTAGTAAAATAATATTTTCCAAATGGATGTTTTTTTCGGGAGGTGTTTTCTTGGGCCAAAGCTATGTGGCGGGCATCGGCGGAGCCAATGTGGACATCCACGGCCAGAGCCTTGCCCCCCTCATCATGCGGGATTCCAACCCCGGCCGGCTGCACGTGTCGGTGGGCGGCGTGACCCGCAACATTCTGGACAATCTCACCCGCCTGGGCGAGCGGTGCGAACTGGTGAGCGCCGTGGGCGACGACGTCTACGGCCGCATGCTGCTGGATTCCTGCGCCGAGCTGGGCGTGGGCACCCGGGGGCTGCTGGTGCGCCGGGGGCACCCCTCCTCCAGCTATATCTCCATCATGGACTCGGAGGGCGACATGCTGGTGGCCATGAGCGACATGCGCGTGCTCTCGGCCATCGACGCGGACTTCGTGGCCCAGCGGATGGACCTTTTGAACGCCGCGCCGGTGGTGGTGTGCGACGGCAACCTGCCCGCCGACGCGCTGGAATATCTGGCCGCCCACTGCACCGCGCCCCTCTACATCGACCCGGTGAGCACCACCTGGGCCAGGAAGCTGGTGCCGGTGCTGGGCCGGTTTGACACCATCAAGCCCAACCGGCTGGAGATGGAGGTGCTGGCTGGCATGTCCATCTCCACCGACGCCGACTTGGAAGAGGCCTGCACCCGGGTGCTGGCCGCGGGCGTGCGGCGGGTGTTCGTGAGCCTTGGGGCGGACGGCATCTACTACAAGGGCCCGGAGGGCAGCGTGCACCGGCGCAGCCGCGCCTTTGACAAGCTGGTGAACGCCACCGGCGCGGGCGACGCCACCATGGCGGGCATCGTGCACGCCACGCTGGCGGGCAAAAGCGAGAGCGAAGTGCTGGACTTCGCCCTTGGCGCGGGCCTTGTGGCCATCGCCGCGCCGGACACCATCAGTGAAGAGATGAGCGGACGAGCCGTTCACACTATGATAAAGGAGTATGTACAATGAACCTGAAGAACTATCTGGACATCGCGCCCGAAGTCAAATCCGCCGTGGAGGCGGGCAAGCCTGTTGTGGCCCTGGAGAGCACCATCCTCTCCCACGGCATGCCCTACCCCGAGAACCTGACCTTCGCCGCTGAGGTGGAGCGCATCATCCGCGCCGAGGGCGCCATTCCCGCCACCATGGCCATCATCGACGGCCGGATGAAGGTGGGCCTGTCCGCCGGGGAGCTGGAGCTGATGTGCAAGGGCGAGAACGTGGCCAAGGTGAGCCGCCGCGACCTGCCCATCCTGCTGGCCACCGGCGGCACCGGCGCCACCACCGTGGCCTCCACCATGATCCTGGCAAGCCTTGCCGGCATCCCGGTGTTCGCAACCGGCGGCATCGGCGGCGTGCACCGCGGCGCCACCACCACCATGGACATCAGCGCCGACCTGCAGGAGCTGGCCCACACCCCCGTTGCGGTGGTGTGCGCGGGCGCCAAGATGATTTTGGACATCGGCCTGACCCTGGAGTATCTGGAGACCATGGGCGTGCCGGTGCTGGGCTACAACACCGACCAGTTCCCCGCCTTCTACTGCCGCAAGAGCGGCTTCGGCGTGGACTACACCGCCAAGAGCGCCGTCGAGATCGCCAAGATCGCCCGCACCAAGTGGGACCTGGGTCTGGCCGGCGGCATGCTGATCGGCAACCCCGTGCCCGAGGAGTACGCTCTGGACTTCGACGAGATGAGCGCCGTCATCGACAAGGCCCTGGCCGCCGCCGAGAAGGACCATGTGCACGGCAAGAACATCACCCCCTACCTGCTGGCCCACATCGTGGAGTACACCGGCGGCAAAAGCCTTGCCACCAACATCCAGCTGGCCTACAACAACGCCCGTCTGGCCGCCAAGGTGGCCGTGGAACTGGCGAAGCTGTAAAGCCGCCTGTCTGGAAGGAGGCTCCGTCATGGACCGCTGCGGCTGGTGCGGCAAAGAGATCCCGCGCGGGCGGCGCTTTTGCAGCGACGCCTGCAGCGAGCGTTACGAGCGCACCCTCGCCTGGGATCAGCGCTGTATCAAGTGGTTTCTTCTCCTGCTGGCCGTGGGAGTGCTGGCACTGTTTGCCGGTGCGCTCGATGGGCAGGACGCTCTGGTGGGCGGCGGCATGCTGCTGATCGGGTCGGACATTTTGCTCTTTCCTCTGGTCACACCCCAGACCACCGCCCTGCTGGGCATGCGCACCGCCCGCTGGCTGGGGCGGGTCCTGGGCGCGGTGACCATGGCCGCCGGAGTCTGGATCGGCTGGTTTTAAGCCATCGTTTTTCTGAATACGGCACAGCAAAGCCGGGCCTTCCCCTTTCGGGAGGGCCCGGCTTTTTCTTCGGCTGTTTTGCTGTTGTTTTTTGGTCTCCGGGGCGCCGGGGCGAACGCTTGCGGTAGTATGACTTCTTTCGGCATTCTGCCCAAAGCCGGGGCGCTTCAGGACGTTTTCTTGCAACTTTTCCCATTTTACACGGTTTTAACAACCATTTTTCTACACAATTCACAGTTGAAATGCGTCGTATCTTTGAGTATGATATTAAAGGTGTGCCGGAGACGCGGTCACGCGGCCCCGCCGCGCCGTTCCATTTGGTTTCGACAGGTCAACTGTCCGTCCCCCGCACCCGCCCCCCGGCGGCCTGCGCGCGGGCAGCCCTGTGCAATTCAATGTGGTGGGGGTATCGATCATGAAAAAGACCAAATCTTCTCGTTCGCTGGCTGCAAGAATGGGCATCGCGTTACTGCTTGGCTGTATCGCGGGCCTTTTTTTATGTGGCTGCGCGAAACACTGAACGCCACCGGCAACGCGGCGCTCTGGGGCACGATCAATAACATCCTGTTCCAGGACATCACCGCGGAGGGGGCCACAAACGCCATCGGCCTGTTCTACATCATCGGCCAGATGTTCATCCGCGCGCTGCAGCTGGTCATCGTTCCGATGGTGTTCACCTCCATCGCGCTGGCCATCGGCGCCATCTCCGACACCCGCACCCTGGGCCGCATCTCCTTCAAGACCCTGTGCTGGTTCCTGCTCTGCTCCTTCTTCGCGCTGCTGCTGGCCGCAACCGTCGGGCTTTTGCTGTTCAAGGCCGGCCTGTTCACCACCTCCATCGGTTCGATGCAGGCGAGCACCGGCGCCTCCGGCTCGAACCCCCTGAACGTGATCCTGGACATCGTGCCCTCCAACATCACCACCGCCTTCAGCAGCAACACCGCCGTGCTGGCCGTCGTGTTCATCGCCGCCGCGGTGGGCCTGTGCATCACCGCCGTGGGCGAGGACCGCTGCCTGACGCTGACCAAGCTGTTCAACGAGGTGAACAACCTCTGCGTGGTGTTCCTGAACTTCGTGGTCTCCAAGGTGGGCCCGCTGGCCATCTTCGTGCTGCTGACCCGCACCTTCGCCACCTATGGCATCGACTACCTGCGCCCGGCTGCCTTCTACATGCTCACCACCGTCGCGCTGCTGCTGGTGTATCTGGTGTTCGGCTATGCGCTGATCATCCGCCTCGGCGCCAAGCTGGACCCCATCCCCTTCATCAAGAAGATCTCCAAGGTGGCGCTGTTCGGCTTCTCCACCTCCTCCAGCGCCGCGGCCCTGCCGCTGAACATGGAGACCACCTCCCAGGAACTGGGTGTGGATGAATCCGTCGCCTCCTTCGTGCTGCCCCTGGGCATGACCGTGAACATGAACGGCACCGCCATCATGCAGGTCGTCGCCACCCTGTTCGTGGCGGGCTGCGGTGGCTATGACGTCACCCCGCTCTCTCTGCTGGTCATCATGGCCCTGGCGCTCATCGCTTCGGCGGGCACCCCCGCCGCCCCCGGCGCCGGCGCGATCATCCTGTTCACCATCCTGTCCGGCGTGGGCATGACCAACGACAGCGCCCTGATGGCCTACAGCCTGATCCTGGCCATCAACCGCCCCATCGAGATGCTGTGCACCTCGCTGAACGTGGTGGGCGACTCCTGCACCTGCCTGTATGTGGCCAAGTCCGAGAACCTGCTGAACGAGGAAGTCTACAACGCCAATCTGCACGAGCTGGCTGCCCCCGCCACCGCCGAGACCGCGTGAGACTCATCTGATAATAAAAAGGCTGCCGCTCAAAAGCACTTGTGCACCTGTAAACTGAAAGTAGACACTCACAAAAGTGTGGGTGTCTACTTTTTTCGTGGTAAGATGAAGAAAAGGAGGTAGAAAAATGGGAAAGAAAGGGACACCGCATCGAAAGTGG
>NZ_DBGFPE010000024.1:0-13130 GCF_048526665.1 Candidatus Allofournierella excrementavium | reverse complement strand
CCGAACACAGAAGTTAAGCTCCGTAGTGCCGAAGATACTTGGTTGGAGACGACCTGGGAAAATAGGTAGGTGCCGGCTTTCTCTTTGCCCATTTTCAGGGCCCTTGCCAAACGGCAGGGGCCCTTTTTTTGCCCTCAGAGGGGGCCTTGTATGCGTCGCCGGTACGGCCTCGGGGGTGCTGCTGCCGAATGCGTTCCGTGTCTTTAATGGGAGGAGCTTCCCGCGAAAGGCCCTTTTCTTTTTCGTTGTTTTGTGCGATGATAAAAGGGAAAAGGAGGCACGGCTATGCTGAAATTTCCCTGCCTTGTGCTGGACCACGACGACACGGTGGTGCGCAGTACCCCGACCATCCATTATCCCGCGTTTGCTAAGACCCTGAAAACCCTTCGCCCCGATGTCAATTGGACTCTGGAACAGTTTGTAGCGTACAATTTCGACCCGGGTTTTGAGGCAATGTGTCGGGATATTCTGCATTTTACCCCCGAAGAGATGAATTTTCAGGAGGCCAGTTGGCGCGCCTGGTCTGCCGCCAACATTCCGCCCGCATTTGAGGGGATGGAGGAGCTTCTGCGCCGCTATCGCCTTCAGAACGGCGTGGTGTGCGTGGTGAGCCATTCCAGTGAGGAGACCATCCGAAGAGACTACCATCAGCACTTCGGATTTGAGCCCGACCTGGTCTTTGGCTGGGAACTGGGTGCGGATAAGCGCAAGCCTGCACCCTGGCCACTGGAACAGATCATGGCACATTTTTCCCTAAAACCCCAACAGCTCTTGATGGTGGACGACCTCAAGCCCGGCTGGCAGATGGCGAAAAGCTGCGGCGTGCCCTTTGCCTTTGCGGGCTGGGGCTGCAGTGTGGAGAGTATTCAGCACTTCATGCATCAGAACGCGGACTATGATCTGCGGCAGGTGAGCGAGCTGCAGCAACTGGTGCTGTGAGGTAAAACTTATAGGGCTTAATGGGCCTGGAATATACGGAAGGGACGGCGCTTTTGTGATCCAACTTTATGAACTGCTCGATTATGTGTGGCCCAATTCTGTTGTGCTGAACCTTGGAGAATACGAAAACCGGCATTTCATAATTAAGCAGCAGATTGACTCAAAGTTTACAAGCCGGCAGGGAATGGACGTTTATACGTAAGCGGTCGAGCATAAACACTTCCCCCAGCACAAGATTTGTGATATTTATGCCGACAAGGGTATCATATATATAGACCTTTGTTGCAAGAAGGAGCCTCCCGAGGTTGAAAGGAAGAGGTCCAATGCGGTGAAACCTATCATTCGCAGACGCGAAAATGGTTGAACTGCCTGTTTTGCCTTGAGCGGCCTTTCTATGGGGCATATCATCCCGGAAATCGCGCTATAATGCGAAAAAACTCTTGCAATCAGCCGGGGTTTGTGGTATAGTATTAAAGCCGCATGGTTTGGGCATCCAAGAGGTGTGAAACATTCACCCGCCTTATCGTCCAGCGAGACTTATATAAGAGAGGCAAAAACTATGTACGCGATCATCGTTACCGGTGGCAAGCAGTACCGCGTCCAGAAGGGCGACGTGGTCTTCGTTGAGAAGCTGAACGCCGAGGAAGGTTCCACCGTCAAGTTCGAGAACGTCCTGGCTGTGGGCGGCGAAGGCGACACCAAGGTGGGCACCCCCAATGTGGAGGGCGCCAGCGTGGAGGCCAAGGTCGTCAAGAACGGCAAGGGCAAGAAGCTGAACATCATCACCTATCGTCCCAAGAAGGGCAGCGCCGGCCGTATGGGCCATCGTCAGCCCTACACCAAGGTCGAGATCACCGCTATCAACGGTTAAGTAATGGAGGTGTAACACAATGGCACATAAAAAAGGCGTAGGTTCTACTAAGAACGGCCGCGATTCCGAGTCCAAGCGTCTGGGCGTCAAGCGCGCCGATGGTCAGTTCGTGCTGGCCGGCAACATTCTGGTTCGTCAGCGTGGCACCCACATTCACCCCGGTGAGAACGTGGGCAAGGGCAGCGACGACACCCTGTTCGCCCTGGTTGACGGCAAGGTCAGCTTTGAGCGTATGGGCCGCGACCGCAAGAAGGTCAGCGTCCGCCAGTAATGGTTTGCAAAGCCGCAGGGGCCAGCCCCCTGCGGCTTTTCTGGTTGTTAAGCGCCCCGCGTGCAGGGCATACTGTGAGCAGAACAGCCCGCCTGCGGCGGCGCAGAGAATAAGGAGAACAACATGTCCATGTTTGTAGATGTGGCCAAGATCACCATCAAGGCCGGCAAAGGCGGCGACGGCGCGGTGAGCTTCCACCGCGAAAAGTTCGTGGCGGCCGGCGGCCCCGACGGCGGCGACGGCGGCCGGGGCGGCAATGTGGTCTTTGTGGCCGATGATAACCTGTCCACCCTGATGGATTTCCGCTACAAGCGCAAATACGTGGCCGAAGCCGGCCAGAACGGCGGCGCTGCCCGCTGCACCGGCAAAAACGCGCCGGACCTCATCATCCGCGTGCCCCGCGGTACGCTGGTGAAGGAGGCCAACACCGGCCTTGTGATGGCGGACATCTCCGGCTCGGAGCCGGTGGTGGTGGCCAAGGGCGGCCGTGGCGGCTGGGGCAACACCCACTTCGCCACTCCCACCCGCCAGATCCCCAAGTTCGCCAAGCCCGGCCTGCCCGGCCAGGAGTTCGAGGTGCGTCTGGAGCTGAAGCTTATCGCCGATGTGGGCCTGATCGGCTTCCCCAATGTGGGCAAATCCACCCTCATCAGCGTCATCAGCGCGGCCAAACCCAAGATCGCCAACTATCATTTCACCACCCTGTCCCCGGTGCTGGGCGTGGTGCGGGTGGGCCCGGAGCAGAGCTTTGTGGCCGCCGACATCCCCGGCCTCATCGAGGGCGCCAGCGAGGGCGTGGGTCTGGGCCATGATTTCCTGCGCCACGTGGAGCGCTGCCGTCTGCTGCTGCATGTGGTGGACGTCTCCGGCTGCGAGGGCCGCGACCCGGTGGAGGACTTTGAGAAGATCAACGCCGAGCTTGAGAACTTCAGCCCCGAACTGGCGGCCCGGCCCCAGATCGTGCTGGGCAACAAGTGCGACATCGCCACCGAGGAGCAGATCGAGGCCTTCCGCGCCTACATCGAGGGCAAGGGCCTGACCTTCCTGCCCATCTCCGCCGCGGCGAACCAGGGTCTCAAGACCCTGCCCGGCCTTGTGTGGGAGAAGCTGCAGACTCTGCCCCCGGTGCAGACCTTCGAGGCGGAGTATGTGCCCCAGGCGGTTCCCGTGGGCGAGCGCACCTACACCATTGAAAAGACCGGCGAGCACGAGTTTTGCATCGACGCGCCCTGGCTGGAGCGCATTCTGGCGGGCAGCGATGTGGATGACTACGAGAGCTTGCAGTACTTCCAGCGTCAGCTGGGCGACAGCGGCATCCTGAACGACCTGGTGGCCCAGGGCGTGCAGGAGGATGACACCATCAAGATCGGCGAGTACGAGTTCGACTATATTTTCTAAGACGCGGGCGCAGCCCGCAAAAAGGAGCTGGAGCATTTGTATCTGGAGAGCGAAACGCCGGTGGACATCCACGAGCAGTCGCCGCTGAACCTGGCCTTTGTGGGGGACGGCGTGCTGGAGCTGCTGGTGCGCCGCCGGCTGGTGGAGCGCACCCGCCTCACCCCTGGCAAACTGCACGCCGTGTGCGTGCAGTATGTATCCGCCAAGGGCCAGAGCAAGGCGCTGGAGGTCATCGAGCCGCTGCTCACCGAAGCGGAGCAGGCGGTGCTGCGCCGCGGGCGCAACGCCAGCAAGGCCACGGTGGCAAAACACGCCACGCCCCAGGAATACCGCGCCTCCACCGGCTTTGAGGCGCTGCTGGGCTGGCTTTACCTCACCGGGCAGACCGGGCGCATCGAAGAATTGTTCGAGGCGCTTTGGGCGGGCTTTGACCCGCTGGAAAAACCCGAGGAATAAGCCCCGGCGCCGCTTGCTTGCGGCCCTGCGGCGGAGCACGGAGAACGCAGAAAGCGGGGGCCGGGCGGTTCATCCCGTCCGGCCCCCGTGTGCGTTCAGAGCGCTGGTTATTTGGTGCCTTTGCCGCCCATGCAGTTCTTGGAGCTGTTCTTGGCGGTGTTGGTGGTCTTGGCGTTCACAGGGTTCGGGACCATGTTCTTGGCGCCGGTCTTGTCGTTCTGAGAGGTGGTCTTGGCGTTCTGGCTGCTGGTCTTGGTGTTGCGGTTGTCCATGATGATAGTCTCCTTTCCATAACGGGGGCGGCTGTTTGTCGGCCCCTTCGTTCCTATTCTGTCCCGGTTTGGGACGGTTATACAAAGGCGGTGGAGTATGTACCCGGAATATTTTGAAGCGAGGGAGCGTGCGCTGCTGGGCGAGCGGTTCGAAGCGCTGTTTAGCGCATCCGAAGCCCCGGCCCGGGGCCTGACG
Source organism: Candidatus Allofournierella excrementavium (assembly GCF_048526665.1). Lineage (NCBI taxonomy): Bacteria > Bacillati > Bacillota > Clostridia > Eubacteriales > Oscillospiraceae > Allofournierella > Candidatus Allofournierella excrementavium. The sequence goes on along the minus strand of NZ_DBGFPE010000024.1, from coordinate 8,727 downwards.
GTGAACGGCCTGCGCTGTACGCCCGAATGGCTGGCGCAGCGGCTGGACGCGCCGCTGACGCCCTCGCCCTTCTGCGCGGCGGGCTTTGCGCTGGGCGACAGCGAGCTGCGCCTGGGCAAACACCCCTATCACCACGCGGGCGCCTTCTACCTGCAGGAGCCCTCGGCCAGCGCCCCGGCGGCGCTGCTGGAGGTGCGGCCCGGCCAGCGGGTGCTGGACATGTGCGCCGCGCCCGGCGGCAAGAGCAGCCAGCTGGCGGCGGCGCTGAAGGGGCAGGGAGTGCTGGTGAGCAACGAGTACGAGCCCGCCCGCGCCCAGGCGCTGATGAGCAATCTGGAGCGGATGGGCCCGGTGAACTCGGTCATCACCACCGGCGACACCGCCCGCCTTGCGGCGGCGCTGCCCGGCTGGTTTGACCGGGTGCTGGTGGACGCGCCCTGCTCCGGCGAGGGGATGTTCCGCAAAGAACCCCAGGCCGTTGCCCAGCACAGCCCCGCCCTTGTGGCCCGGTGCGCGGCTCTGGGCGCGGAGATATTGGAGAATGCCGCCACGGTGCTGGCCCCCGGCGGGCTGCTGGTCTATTCCACCTGCACCTTCGCCCCCGAGGAGGACGAGGGACAGATCGGGCATTTCCTGGCCCTCCACCCGGAGTTCGAACTGCTGGACTGCGGCGTTTCCTTTGGCGCGCCCGGTGAAGAAAACCGCTGCGGCGAACACCCCTTCCCGGCGGGTTTGACCCGCCGTATCTGGCCTGCCCAGGGGGGCGAGGGCCACTTCATGGCCAAACTGCGAAAAAGCCCGGACGCCCCGGTGGTTGTTCCCAAGCGGACAAAGCCTGCCCGCCCGCCCAAGCCCTGCGCCGAGTGGCTGGCCTTTGCGGCGGAGTATTTCCCGGCGCTCAAAGGGCAAAGCGCCCAGGCGGCGGGGGAGAGGCTGTTCCTGCCGCCCCAGGGCTGGCAGGGAGAAGGGCTCAAATTGAGCATCGCCCGCTGCGGCGTGACGCTGGGCCGGGCGCAGAAGGGCCGCTTTGAGCCGGACCACCACCTGTTCATGGTCTTTGGCCCGGAGTGCGAGAATCGGGAGGAACTGACCCTTGGCGACCCGCGCACCGAGGCGTGGCTGCGGGGCGAGGAGATCGAGGCTGTCACCGCGAAAAACGGCTGGTGCGCCGTTCTGGTGGACGGCCTGCCCCTGGGCGGTGGCAAGGTGAGCGGCGGCCGGGTGAAGAACCACTACCCCAAGGCCCTGCGGAATCTCAAATGACGGGAAGGCGAGACGGATGATACGAAGCGCGACCCAAAACGATTACGCGCCGGCGGAGGCCATCATGGAGCAGGTGCAGGATCTCCACGCCGACTGGCGGCCGGACGTTTACCGCGCCGGAGCCACGGTGCTGACGCCGGACTATTTCGATGAACTGGTGCGCGCCGGGCAGGTGTTGGTATACGAAGAAAAAGGCTCTGTCGCCGGCGTTGTCATCTTCCGGGAGCGGCAGGCGGGCGGCCCCGTGAAGATGGAGCGCAAGACCCTTTACATCGACTCCATCGCGGTGGATGAGGCGCACCGGGGGCGGGGCATCGGCCGCCGGCTGCTGGACGAGTGCAAGGCCATTGCGCGAAATCGTGGCTGCTGCGGCCTGGAACTGCAGGTGAACGCGGCGAACGCGCGGGCGATGAAACTCTACCGGGAGTACGGCTTTGGCGAAAAGTCGGTGAACATGGAGCTGAACTTCTGAAAGGAGCCCCCAAAAACCGCGCAAACAGGCGGCAAAAGGGCCCCTGCGGCCCGCCGCCCCTCTTGTCATCCCCGGCGGGATATGATAAAATTATTTAGTTACTGGCAATTGTTTGGGCAAAAAATGGCCCAAGATGTAATAGGAGGAATCCGAATATGTCCGGACACAGCAAATGGAACAACATCAAGCGCAAGAAGGAGAAGACCGACGGCCAGAAGGCCAAGATCTTCACCAAGGTCGGCCGTGAGATCGCAGTGGCGGTGCGTGCCGGCGGCGCTGACCCCAACTCCAACAGCAAGCTGCGCGACCTGATCGCCAAGGCCAAGAGCCTGAACGTGCCCAACGACAACATCCAGCGCATCATCAAGCGCGCCGAGGGCGGCGAGAAGGACAACTACGAGGCCATCACCTACGAAGGCTACGGCCCCTGCGGCGTGGCCATGATGGTGGAGACCCTCACCGACAACCGCAACCGCACCGCGGCCAACCTGCGCCACTACTTCGACAAGTTCGGCGGCAACCTGGGCAACATGGGCTGCGTCAGCTTCATGTTCACCCAGAAGGGCGTCATCGTGCTGGACGGCGAGGGCCTGGACGAGGAGAAGGTCATGGAGGACTGCTTCGATGCCGGCGCCGAGGACTTCGACATGGGCGACGACGTGGTGGAGGTCACCTGCGACCCCGACAGCTTCTCTGACGTGCGTCAGGCTCTGGAGGACAAGGGCTACAGCTTCATCTCCGCCGAGGTGGAGATGGTGCCCGCCACCACCACCGCCATCACCGACGAGGACAACCAGAAGCTGATGGCCAAACTGCTGGACGCGCTGGACGACGACGACGACGTGCAGAACACCTGGCACAATCTGGAGAACGAAGAGGACCTGGATCGCTGATCCGGCCCCCTTTGCGCCCGGCATCGGGCGAGTTTAGGCGCCTGTCCGTCCGACCCGTTTCGGGGGGCGGCGGGCGCTTTTCACTGTGAAAGGAGGCGATGGCAATGGCCGACGTCATTCTCTGTCCCCACTGCCTTTCCCGGGTGGAAGCGGGCAAGGAGCAGTGCCCTTTCTGCGACAAGAGCCTGCGGAACACCAATCCCCCCGGCACTCTGCCCTATGCCAGCCTGCTGGCAGGGCGCTACACCGTGGGGCGCCACATCTCCACCGACGGCGAAGGCGTGACCTATGCCGCGCTGGAAAACAGCGGCGGCGTGCGGGTCATTTTGAAAGAGTATTTCCCGGTGACCCTCAGCGAAGGACGGGACACTGCCGGCGCCATCCTGCCCAAAGAGGGCAAGGAGGTGCTGTTCAAGACCACGCGGATGGACTTTGCCGACCTGCACCGCAGCATCATGCGCATCACCCCCACCACCGGCCTGGCCGCCGTGCTGGACGTGGTGGAGACGAACAACACGGCCTACGCCGTGCTGGAGCAGGTGGGCGGTGAGAGTCTGAGCCATTACCTCAGCGAGCACCCGGGCTGCATCCCCGTCGCCCAGGCCCGCAGCATGATGCAGGCCGTGATGGAAGGCGTGGCCGCCCTGCACAAGGCGGGGCTGGTGCACCGGGGCATTTCCCCGGAAAACATCCTGCTCACCGGCAGCGGCACCGCCCGCCTGTGCGGCTACGGCACGCTGGGCCTGCGCACCGAGGGCAGCGAGCTGAAAAGCCGCCTGTACGAGGGCTATTCCGCCCCCGAGCAGTATTCCGCCGCCGAGTTCGAAGGCCGCTACACCGACGTGTACGGCCTTGCGGCGGTGTTCTACCGGCTGGTCACCGGTCAGGCGCCGGTGAGTGCCCGGCAGCGGCTGGTGAGCGACAGCCTGCCCGCCGCACGGCAGCTGGAGCCGTCGGTGCCGGGGCATGTGTCCGCCGTGCTGGAGCACGCCCTTGAGATGGAGCCCGCCCGGCGCATCCAGAACGTGCCCGAGCTGATGGGCTCGCTGATGAGCGAGCGTGCGGCGGAGAGCCTCAGCCAGCCCCGGCGGGAGTGGGCGGTCAGCGGCAAAAGCCTGCTGGCGGGCAGTCTGGTGGTCATTGCGGTGCTGTTTGCGCTGCTGCTCTGGAGCATCCTGGGCCGCGACAGCGGCCAGCAGGTCACCAGCACCAGCCAGCCGTCCAGCAGCGAAGTCGCCGAGACGGTGATGGTGCCGGACTTCACCGGCTACACTTACAGCCAGCTGCAGAGCGACCCTCAGTTCAGCGCCAACTACCGCTTTGCCATCGTCGCCCAGGAGTACAGTTCCGACCATGCCCAGGGCGTGGTCATTGACCAGAGCCCCGAGGCGGGCACCACCACCACCGATGAACAGCCGCTGATCGAGCTGGTCATCAGCAAGGGCCCGGAGAAGGTGGAGATGCCCAACATCATCGGCTTCACCCGGGAGAGCGCCGAGAAGGAACTGGCGGCCAACAACATCAAGGCCAGCTTCTTCATGATCGAGAACAACGGCGATTATGCCAGCGACTGCGTGGTGAGCACCGACGTGGAGGCGGGCACTTTCATCGACGTGAACAAGGTGACGGTGAACGTCTATATCGCAAAGGAGCGGGTGGTCATCAATCCGCCCGAGCCCACATCGGAACCCACGCCCACGCCGGAGCCTTCGCCTTCGCCCAGCGCGCAGCCGGAGAGCTGAAAACAGACAAAGCACGGCCCCGCGGAAAGCTTCTGCGGGGCCGTGCTTTTTGCTTGCGGGGCAGGGGAGAGCGGCACAAAGAAAACCGCCCCGGTCTTGCGGCCGGGGCGGTTTGGTGAACATTAGTCGCTCACGTAGGGCATCAGGGCAACGTGACGGGCGCGCTTGATGGCGACGGTCAGCTCCCGCTGATGGAAGGCGCAGGTGCCGGTCACGCGGCGGGGAATGATCTTCGCACGCTCGCTGACATACTTGCGCAGGCGGGCAACATCCTTGTAGTCGATGTGCTCCACGCGGTCTACACAAAAGCTGCAGACCTTCTTGCGGCCGCGGCGCACGGGGCGCTGGGGCCGGCCTTCGGTCTTCTCAAAAGCCATGGCTGGTTACCTCCTGTTAGAATTCGATTCGTTAGAACGGAAGATCCTCGCCGTCGTCGATCACAGCAAAATCCTCATTGCTGCCGGCGGAATAGCTGGGGGCCTCCTGGGCCGCCTCACGGGGAACTTCCTGCCGGGGCGCGTAGCTGCCGGTGCCGGTGCTGCCGCCAGACTTGCTGCTGGCGAAGTGAACGTTGTCGGCCACGATCTCAAACGCCTTGCGGTTGTTGCCGTTCTTGTCCTGATAGGTCCGGGTCTGGATGCTGCCGTTCACGGCGATCAGAGAACCTTTCTGGAAATACTTGCAAACGAACTCGGCGCTGGAACGCCAGCAGACGATGTCGATGAAATCGGCCTGCCGCTGTTCACCCTGGCGCACAAAGCTGCGATCCACCGCGATGGTGAAGGTGGTCACGCTCACGCCCTGGGGGGTGTGGCGCAGTTCCGGGTCGGCCACCAGCCGGCCCATCAAAGCTACAACATTCAGCATTGGTTGGCCTCCTTACTCGGCTTCGGCCACGATCATCGTGCGGAGAACGCCGTCGGTGATCTTGTAAACGCGATCCAGCTCGGCGGGGAACGCGGGCTCACTGGTGAACTTGATCACAGTGTACACGCCCTCTTCCTCGTCGTTGATGGGGTAAGCCAGGCGGCGTTTGCCCCAATCGTCAACAGAATCGATGGTACCATTCGCCTCGATCAGGCTCTTGAACTTGCCGATCAGAGCGGCGGAAGCCTCCTCATCGAGAGCGGCGCTGGTAACCAGCATGGTCTCGTACTTTGCCATTTCTGTGCACCTCCTTTTGGACATATGGCCCCTTGCGGGGCAAGGATAGCCACCCTTTTTAAGGGCAGCAATTTATTATACCAATCAAACAGGCGGCTGTCAACCGCTGTTTGACGGTTTTTGAGGGGATTTTTGCCTCAAACGGCAAGGCCCGCCATCGGCGCGGCCATCAGAGGGGCAAGCGCCATGAAGGAGAGCAGGAGATAAATGCCCAGCACCACCGAGAGGCTCACCACCAGGGCGGTCACGCTCACGCCGCCGGCCTTGGCCAGCGCCGCGGGGGCGTCGGCCGCGGTGCAGCTTTGCAGCGTGCGGGCGATGCGCTTTTCACCGATGCGCCGGTACCAGTACACGGCGAACAGGCCCTCGGTGAACTGGATGGCCAGATTCACCACCCGCAGCACATTCAGCACGGTGGAGAAAACCTCCAGGTTCAGCCCGGCCACCAGGGGGCTTTCGGCCAGGACCAGGAACTGCAGCAGCTGGGGAATGTAGGCGCCGAACACGTCCAGCGTCAGGAAAATGGCGGCGGGCACCCACATCTTGCGGTAGAAGAAATAGAACGGCCCGAAGAAGAAGGCGGAGAAGGAGACTGCCAGCTTCTGGCCGGTCACGGCCATCCGCTTGAAGTTCATCAGGTAGTAGCCCGCGTTGGGGCCCAGAAAAGCCGCCCAGTCCCGCGCCTTCACGCCGCCCAGGTCGTCCTCCGGGCGCAGCTGGCCGGGAGCGGCCTGCCGTGCCCCGGCATAGGGGTCATACTGGGGGCCGGTGGCGGGCCCGTAGCTGGCAGGCCCATAACCGGAAGGGCCGGATGCAGCCGGGCCGCTGCCGGGGGCGTAGCGGGGGCCGCCGGAGCGCAGGGGCGCGCCGCAGCTCTCGCAGAACAGGCCGCCCGCCGGGTTCATCGCGCCGCAGGCGGCGCAGCGGATCTCCTGACCGGAGGCGGAAGCAGCGTCCCAGTTCGGCATTTCGCCGGGAGCGGGCTTCCACTCAAACCCGGCGCCGTGCCGGTCGGCAAACAGGCACCCGGCATTTTTCTGGTAGCAGGCGCGGTGGTAGGGCGCGCCGCATTCGGGGCAGACCACCAGGTCGTCCCCGTCGGTGAAAGGCTGCTGGCACACAGGGCACTTGCAGCCGGTGAAATCAGCCATAAAAACTCCTTTTCGCCGGCCCTGGGGCCGGCAGACGGTATTTGATGCTATTGTAGCGCAAACGGGGGCAAAATGCAAATGGAGCGCAGCGCAAAACCCTTTACTTTGCGCCGGGTTTCGGCTATACTACTATGGGATATGTTTAGAGCACACAGAAGGGAATTGCGATATGATCACCATTGACGAACTGAAAATGCAGATGGGCGACCACCGGCAGGCCACCGCGGAGCTGGGCGACGCGCTGGCCATCACCGCCAGCGAGAAGCGGGTGGCCGAGCTGGAGCACAAGATGACCATGCCCGGCTTCTACGACGACACCGAGGCCAGCGGCAAGGTGTTCAGCGAGATGAGCGCGCTCAAGGGCAAGCTGGAGCGCTATTCCAAACTCAAGACCCTGTGCGACGACGCGGACACCATGCTCCTGCTCTGCGAGGAGGAGAACGACCCCACCCTCATCCCCGAGGCGGAGGCCGCGGTGAACGAGGTGGCCAAGGCCGTGGAGGAGCTGCAGCTCATCACCCTGCTCAGCGGCCAGTACGACAAGAACAACGCCATCCTCACCTTCCATGCGGGCACCGGCGGCACCGAGGCCCAGGACTGGGCGGACATGCTCTTCCGCATGTACAACCGCTGGGGCGCGGCCCACGGCTTCAAGGTGAGCACCCTGGACTATCAGGACGGCGATGAGGCCGGCCTCAAGAGCGCCTCCATCATGGTGGAGGGCCCCAACGCCTACGGCCTGCTGAAAGGCGAGAACGGCGTGCACCGCCTGGTGCGCGTCTCCCCCTTCGACAGCCAGAGCCGCCGCCAGACCAGCTTTGCCAGCCTGGAGGTCATGCCCGAGCTGGACGACAGCATCCAGGTGGAGATCCGCCCCGAGGACATTGAGATGCAGGTCTACCGTTCCTCCGGCGCGGGCGGCCAGCACATCAACAAAACTTCCAGCGCGGTGCGCCTGATCCACAAGCCCACCGGCATCGTGGTCAGCTGCCAGACCGAGCGCAGCCAGTTCCAGAACCGCGACACCGCCATGAAGATGCTGGCTTCCAAGCTGTATCAAATCAAGGAGCAGGAGCACCTGGACAAGATCAGCGACATCAAGGGCGTCCAGAAGGAGATCGCCTGGGGCCACCAGATCCGCAGCTATGTGTTCATGCCCTACACCCTGGTGAAGGACCACCGCACCGGCTACGAAAACGGCAACGTGCAGGCCGTGATGGACGGCGATTTGGACGGCTTCATCAACGCCTATCTGAAAGCCGCCAGCCGCGGCGAGCTGCAGGACACCTGATAAAACCGCAACGCAAAAGGGCGGCGCGGGCTGAAGTTCAGCCCGCGCCGCCTGTTTGTTGCATAATTCAAACGACGGTTGAAAAAATAACCTTGTGGTTTGAAAAAGGCTCCATTGTGCCCGCGGGAACACCATGGTAAGATGGAAAAAGAGAAAGGGGCGTGGCAAAGATGAACGCCATCGGCGAAACGGTGCAGCGGCTGCGGCGGGCGAAGGGCCTGACCCAGGGCCAGCTGGCGAATCAGCTGGGGGTCAGCAGCGCGGCGGTGAGCAAGTGGGAGACCGGGGGTTCACTTAGATAAAGATACCACACCAATCCCACGCTGACTTTTGCTCAACCAATACAGCCGGAGGGCTGGATAACAAGAAAAGGCGGTATGCGCCCCGTGGAGGGGTAGCATATCGCCTTTTCTTGTGGGGGTTTCCAAAGGGGGCAACGCCCCCATTTGGCACACGACTTTGCGAAGCAAAGTGTAGTGTGTTATACGCTCTGTCGGCGTTGTCGTGAAAATGCCGTTGCCGCCGGGGAGGGCAAGGGCATTTGAAGCGGCAAGATTTGAAGCGGCAAGAAAACAGGGCTGTGCTTGCGTGGCGTGGAGCCGCAAGCGCAGGTCTGGTTTCATCAGCAGACAGGGCGTATATGAAAGCCCCCGTCCCTCGTCCTACGCTCCGACTTGTGGACAAAGTGTCCCGAAGTTGTGGCCACACTCCCGGAAAAGTAGCAGGACAGCGGGCAACCGTCAAGGCTGAA
>NZ_DBGFPE010000023.1:0-44921 GCF_048526665.1 Candidatus Allofournierella excrementavium | reverse complement strand
CCACTTTCGATGCGGTGTCCCTTTCTTTCCCATTTTTCTACCTCCTTTTCTTCATCTTACCACGAAAAAAGTAGACACCCACACTTTTGTGAGTGTCTACTTTCAGTTTACAGGTGCACCCGCAGAAATGCGGGGGCCGGCTTCGTTTATCGTTCGGATGCGGACGTTGAATGGATGCGCCCTGCCTTACTTCGTCTCTTTCGCGAAGTTGTCGAAGTAACCCTGGATGAAGATGATGGGGGTGCCCTTGTCGCCGGAGCCGCTGGTCAGGTCGCACAGGCTGCCGATCAGGTCGGTCAGGCGGCGGGGGGTGGTGCCCTGGCTGGCCATCTGGCCCTTCAGGTCGGCGTCCTTGTGGTTGATGCTGTCCTTGATGGCGGCGGTCAGCGCCTCGCCGGACAGGTCGGCGAAGTCGTTATCCGCCAGATACTTCAGCTTCAGCTCGTTGGGCTGGCCTTCCAGGCCGGAGGTGTAGGCGGGGCTGACCACAGGGTCAGCCAGCTCCCAAATCTTGCCCACGGGGTCCTTGAAAGCGCCGTCGCCGTAGACCATGGCCTCGATCTGCTTGCCGGTGGCCTTGCGCAGGCTGTCGGCCAGCGCGTCCACAAAGGTCTGGCAGTCGCGGGGGAAGAGCTTCACGCTCTCCTCGGTGGCCTTGTTGGAGCCCAGCAGGCCGAACTGCTCGTTGCAGCCGCTGCCGTTCACCGGGGCGGTCATGATGTCGCTGAGCAGCAGCACCTTCTCGGCGCCCGCGGCCTCCAGGCGGCGCTTGGAGCGGAAACGGCTGTGGATGTCGCAGCACAGCACGTTCTTGGTGTAGGGCAGGATGGCCCGTACGTCGTTGGCGAAGACGAACTCCACCTCGCAGCCCTGGCTGCGGAACAGTTCGCCGTAGTACTCCACGTAGTCCACGCCGGTGAAGGGATGCTTCACATAGCCGAACAGCTCGCGGTACTTCTCTTCGCTGAGCACGTCGCTCCAGGGGTTCACGCCCTTTTCGTCCAGCAGGTCCTCGTCGAACAGGTGGTTGCCCACCTCGTCGGAGGGGTAGCTCATCAGGATATAGGCCTTTTTGAAGGCGCGGGCGATGCCCTTGAGGCAGATAGCGATGCGGTTGCGGCTCAGAATGGGGAAGGTCAGGCCGATGGTGTCGGCGCCGAATTTGGCGGCGCAGTCGGCGGCGATGGCGTCCACGCTGGCGTAATTGCCCTGGCTGCGGGCTACCACGGCCTCGGTCACGGCCACGATGTCCTTGTCCTGAAATTCGATGTTCTGCTCCTTGCCGCAGGCAAGGATGGCGTCGGTGACGATTTTGACCAGGTCGTCGCCCTCCCGGATGACCGGGCAGCGCACGCCGCGGGATGTAGTGCCGACAGTTCGCATAATTCAGTTCTCCTTTACCCTTTCGATCTGCGCCCGGTCCTGTGGCCCGCCGGCCTGCCGGGAAAAAAGTCCGTACCTATTATATAGGAAACGCCCGGTGAAATGCAAGGGAACAAACTGCCCAAAGCGCCGGATTTGGCCGAAGCGGGCGCTTTTTTCACGCTTTTTACCCGCCGCCGCCCGCCGGCGAAGCGGTGAAATGTAAAAAACATGTTAAATAACGGCTTGCGCCCGGGCGGTTTTGTGCTATGATAGGACACGGACGTTATTTCTGAATGAAAACGAATGTGTGAGAAAGAAGGCGCATCGGTTTGGCTGGCAGCTATGAGATGAACATGACCAGCGGCCCGCTTTTGGGCAAGATCCTGACCTTTTCCTTCCCTTTGATGTGCTCGGGCGTTTTGCAGCTGCTGTTCAACGCGGCGGACATCATCGTGGTCGGCCGGTATACCGGCCATACGGCGCTGGCGGCGGTGGGTTCCACCTCGGCGCTCATCAACCTGATCGTCAACCTGTTCGTGGGCCTTTCGGTGGGCGCGAATGTGCTCATCGCCCGCAGCTACGGCGCAAAGAACATGGACGCGGTGCACAAGGGCGTGCACACCGCCATGCTCACCGCGGTGGTAGGCGGCGTGTTCCTGATCTTTGTGGGCGTGGCGGCCTCCCGCCCCATGCTGAGCCTGATGGGCACCCCGGACGACGTGATCGACCAGGCCGCCCTCTACCTGCGCATCTACTTCGTGGGCGCGCCCAGCCTGCTGGTCTACAACTTCGGCGCGGCTATCCTGCGGGCGGTGGGCGACACCCGGCGGCCCCTCTACTTCCTCACCCTGGCGGGCATCATCAATGTGGTGCTGAACTTGGTGTTTGTCATCGTGTTCTCCCTGGGCGTGGCGGGCGTGGCCCTGGCCACCATCATCAGCCAGACAGTTTCCGCCTATCTCGTCGTGGTCTGCCTGCGGCACAACACCGGCGCGTTCCGGCTGGTGCTGCACGAGCTTCGCATCGACCCGGCGCAGTTCCGGGAAATTTTGCGCATCGGGGTGCCTGCCGGCGTGCAGGGCATGGTGTTCAGCCTGTCCAACGTGCTTATCCAGTCCTCGGTGAACAGCTTCGGCTCGTCGGTGATGGCGGGCAACACCGCCGCCTCCAACATCGAGGGCTTCGTCTATACCTGCATGAACGCCGTCTCCCAGACATCCATGAGCTTTGTGAGCCAGAACGTGGGCGCCCGCCGCTTCGCCCGGGTGGACAAGGTGGTGGCGCAGTGCATGATGCTCTCGGCGGCGGTGGGCATCGGCCTTGGAGCCAGCGCCTATCTGGCAGGCCGCTGGCTGCTGACCATCTACACCTCCGACGCCCAGGTCATCACCTACGGCCTCTACCGCATGAGCGTGGTCTGCACCACCTACTTCCTTTGCGGCTGGATGGACTGCCTGGCCTGCAGCGTCCGCGGCCTGGGCGCGTCGGTGCTGCCCATGGTGGTGTCCATCGTCGGCGCCTGCCTGCTGCGCATCGTCTGGGTGATGACCATCTTTCAGTGGGAGCGCACCCAGCTCTGCCTGTACATCTCCTACCCGGTGTCCTGGGGGCTGACGGCGGCGGTGCACCTCATCTGCTTCCTCATCCTGCGCAAAAAGGTGCGCACGCAGACCCCCGAAGAACCGGCTGCGGCAGCGGCCTGAACTCTGAAGCGAAGAAAGGCCCCCGGCTTTCAAAAAGCCGGGGGCCTTTTTCTGCGGAAATGAGAGCTCACTCCCCGATCTGCACTTCCACGCCGTTCACCTGCACGCCTTCCTCGGCGCGGATGAGGATGTAGCGCACCCCGTCGATGACCCGGGTCTCCACCAGGTCGCCCCGCTCGGGGTTCACCTGGATGGTCACGTCGGGGCAGCGCAGTTCCAGGTGCTTGGTGTCCACCAGATTCTTGGGGGGAAGGGCCGCCTCGGGGCCGAAGTCCTCCTCAAAGCGCTGCTCGAAGGCCTCCACACGGGCGTCCTCCACGCCGCATTCCTCCAGCACGCGGGCGGCGGCGTGCTTGTCCAGCAGCAGGGGCTGGGGCTCGCCGCTCTCCTTGTGCTCGGCGATCATGCTGCACAGCTGTTCCTGCACCGACTGCACCACCTGGCAGCTGCACTCCTCGCCCAGCGCCTCGGTGAGGATGGCGTCGAAGGTCTCCTTCTGGGCCTCGGCGGGCATGGGCAGCGGGGCGGCAAAGATGCGGTCGGTGAAGGCGGTGTGGCTGTGGGAGGTGTCCTTGGTGTAGTAGAGCGCACCGTAGAGGTTGGTGGAGCGGTCGTCGAAGGCGGGGAAGAGGAAGCCCATCTCCGGGGCGCTCACCAGCCAGTCCACATCCCGGCTGCGGAAGAGGTTTTCGTAGACGAAGTAGCTCAGCGCGGGCTTGGTCATCTTCACCGGGCAGACGCTGCACAGGATGCCGGTGTACATCTCTTCGCTGCCGTCCTCGGTGCGCTGGCCGTCCTTGGAAAAGCCGGGCACGTCGTAGGCGTCGCAGGTGAGCAGGATGAGATAGTTGCCCTCCACATCGATGGTCTCGATGGCCCGGGCAAAGAACTCCTCCCGGGCGGCCTCGTCCTGCAGGCGGGAGTTTCGCAGGGCCATCAGCAGGGCGTGCTCGTCGCCCGCATTGCCCGCCACCTGGGCGGTGGTGAAGGTGATGTCCAGCAGGTTGCGGCCCAGCGTGCCCGAGAGGGTGCGGCGCAGGATGGCCAGGAATTTGTCCGCCTCCTCCTGGCCGGAGAGGGTGAGGGACTGGTCGAACCGGGCCACGATCTGGCGCTCCTCGTTCACATAGCAGCCCACCACATGGGAGATGTTGGACTTGTCTTGGCGGTAGCGGCGGCGGATTTCGGCGATCTCTTTTTCGTTCATGGGGATGTGTTCCTTTCTTATTGGTAAGGGCGCGGGGCCCGGGTCATTCGTCGGAAGGCTCCATGGAGCCCTCCAGCAGGGTGAACAGCCGCTTGAGAGGCGGCGTCAGAGAGCCGGTGCGGTAGAGCGCACCGAAGGAGAGAGGCTGGAACTGGGGCATCGGGATGTAGCGCAGGCCCGGCAGGCGCGTCCCCGGCAGGTCCGGCAGCAGGGTGAAGGCGTAGCCCGACTCCACCAGGGTGCAGGCAATTTCCAGGCTGTCGCAGTAGAGGATGCGGTCCGGACCTCGGCCGGCCATCGCGTAGCTGAACACCTCCAGAAAGGGCGGGGAATACAAGGGCGGCGGGCAGCTGGCGATGCGCCCGCCCACGGCGTTCAGCTGCTCCACGGTCAGCTGCTCATACCCTGCCAGCGGGTGGTCCGGCGTGCAGACGCAGACCACGGGGCAGTCCGCCAGATGGCGTCGGCTCAGCTTGGGACCGGATTCCCGCTGCATGGTGAAGATGGCCTGCACGTCCTCCTCTTCCAGAAGGTTGTCCAGCGAGGCGGAGGGCACCTGCCGCAGCACCGGCATCAGCTGGGGCGTTTCCTGCCGCAGCACCGCCAGCGCCGGCTGCAGAGCCCGCAGCACCAGAAAGTTGCGGCACCCCAGGCCCAGCCGCTGGGGCAGTTCCTCCCGCCACTGGCGCATCCGCGCCCGGGAAATGCCCGTCAGCCTCAATATCTCCCGGGCGTACTGGCCGAACTGGTGCCCCGCCTGGGTCAGCCGCACGTTCTTGCTGGTGCGGTGGAACAGCTTGACCTCCAGTTCCGCCTCCAGGGTGTTGATCTGGTGGCTCACCGCCGGCTGGGTGATGTGCAGCTCCTGGGCCGCCCGGGAAAAGTTCAGGTGATTGGCCACCGCAAGGAAACATTCCAGCTGTGTCGTATTCAACAAAAACCCCTCCCCGTTTTTGAGGATTTTTTATTGTATGCGTAAATGCAATAAAATCTCTTTATAGATGATAACACATTTGAATTTCCCTTGCAAGAAAAGCTGTGCTATAAAATGATAAGGCAGTGAACAGTTTTCACCCTAACTGATTCGAACGAGAGGCGAGAAGCATGGAAGTGGACCGCAGGAGCCTGGCGCTGCAGAACCGCCAGATCAGCATCCGCATGGAGCAGCTCACCGACCGAATGGTGGAGCGCACGGGGCTTTCCACAGCGCAGGCGCATCTTCTGATGCGCATTCTGCGCTATGGGCCGGAGGGCACTACCCTCACCGAGCTGCACCGGCAGTGCGGCTATTCCATGGCGGCGCTGAGCAACATTCTCAAACGGCTGCGCATGGGCGGCTATGTGCGTGCGGAGACCACCGAAGCCGACAACCGCTGCAAGCGGCTGTTCGCCACCGAAAAGGCCGAGCAGGTGCGGGCCACGCTGGACCGGGCGCTGCAGAGCAGCTGCGAGGCGGCCTTTGAGGGGTTCACCGAGGGGGAACTGTGTCAACTTGAGGCGATGCAAAAGCGCCTTTTGCAAAACCTGGCAAGTCCAGGCAATGTTTGAAGGGAGTGGATACAATGAAGCAAGTGATCGGCCAACTCAAGCAATACAAAAAGCCGACTTATCTGTGCATCCTGATGGCTGCGCTGGAAGTGATCATGGAGATCCTGCTGCCGTTCGTCACCGCCCGCATCGTGGACGAAGGGCTGGAGGCCGCCAACATCAGCGCGGTCTACCGCTACGGCGCCATCATGGTGGTGCTGGCCTTTTTGGGCCTGGTCTTCGGCGCGGCGGCGGGCAAATTTGCCTCCACGGCGGCGTCCGGCCTGTCGGCCAACCTGCGCCAGGGGCTGTATGACAACATCCAGACGTTCTCTTTTTCCAACATCGACAAGTTCAGCGTGCCCGGCCTTGTGACCCGCATGACCACCGATGTGACCAACATCCAGAACGCCTTCATGATGATTATCCGCGTTGCGGTGCGCGCGCCGCTGATGTTTGTTTTCAGCTTTGCCATGTGCGTGTACATCAGCCCCAGGCTCAGTGCCACCTTCCTCATCGCGGTGGTGTTCCTGGTGGTGGTGCTGGGCAGCATCATGGTGGTCACCCTGCGCATCTTCGACGAGGTGTTCCACAAGTACGACGAGCTGAACGCCAGCGTGCAGGAGAACGTTTCCGCCATCCGCGTGGTCAAGGCCTTTGTGCGGGAAGCCTATGAGAACCAGAAGTTCTCCAAAGCCTCCGAGAACATCCGCAAGATGTTCGTCAAGGCCGAGGGCCTGCTGGCCTTCAACAACCCCGCCATGATGACCGCCGTCTACTTCTGCATCATCATGGTCAGCTGGCTGGGCGCTCAGTTCATCGTGGCGGGCGATCTGTCCACCGGCGATCTGACCAGCCTGTTCAGCTACATCATGAGCCTGCTGATGAGCCTGATGATGCTCTCCATGGTGGTGGTGATGATCTCCATCTCCCTGGCCAGCATCCACCGTGTGGGCGAGGTGCTGCGGGAGACCCCCGACCTTGCCGAGCCCGAGGACCCCATCACCGTCATCCCCGACGGCAGCATCGACTTTGACAACGTGAACTTCTCCTACAAGCACGGCAGCGGCAAGAACGCTCTGTCCGGCATCGACCTGCACATCCGTTCCGGCGAGACCATCGGCGTCATCGGCGGCACCGGCAGTGGTAAGAGCAGCCTTGTGAACCTCATCTGCCGGCTTTACGACGTGGACGAGGGCTGCGTCAAGGTGGGCGGCGTGGACGTGCGCCGCTACGACATGGAGGCCCTGCGCGACCAGGTGGCCGTGGTGCTGCAAAAGAACACCCTGTTCAGCGGCACTATCCTGGAAAACCTGCGCTGGGGCGACCCCAACGCCACCGAGGCCGAGTGCGTGGAGGCCTGCAAGGCGGCCTGCGCCGACGAGTTCATCGACCGCATGCCCGACGGCTACAACACCCGCATCGAGCGGGGCGGCAACAACGTCTCCGGCGGCCAGAAGCAGCGTTTGTGCATCGCCCGGGCGCTGCTGAAAAAGCCCAAGGTGCTGATTCTGGACGACTCCACCAGCGCGGTGGACACCGCCACCGACGCGAAGATCCGCGCCGCCTTTGAAAAGAAAATTCCCGGCACCACCAAGATCATCATCGCCCAGCGCGTTTCCAGCGTGGAGCACGCCGACCGCATCCTGGTGCTGGACAACGGCCGCATTAACGGCTTCGACACCCACGAAAACCTGCTCAAGTCCAACGCCATCTACCAGGAGATCTACGAGTCTCAGGTCAAGGGCGGCGGCGACTTCGACCAGCCCGCGTGAAAGGAGGGGGAGAGAATATGAATCCGAAAATGTCGCGTCCCGCGGACCCCGTCGCGGTGCTGAAGCGGGTCATCCGTTATATGCTGCACTACTACAAGGCGCCCTTTGCGCTGGTGGTGCTGTGCATCCTCATCAATGCCGGCGCCAGCGTGCTGGCGGCCACCTTCCCCCAGACCCTGGTGGACGATTACATCATGCCCATGATCGCCAGCGGCTCCACTGATTTCAGCGGCCTTGCCGCCCAGATCCTGCGCCTTGTGGTCATCATGGCCCTGGGCGTGGTGGCGGCTTTCAGCTACAACCGCATCATGGTCAGCATCAGCCAGGGCACCATGTGCCGGCTGCGCGATGAGCTGTTCCACAACATGGAAGCGCTGCCCATCAAGTATTTTGACACCCATGCCCATGGCGACATCATGTCCGTCTACACCAACGACATTGACACGCTGCGCCAGATGCTGGGCCAGTCCACGCCGCAGATCATCAACTCCTCCATCACCATGGTGGCCACGCTGGTGACCATGATCGTCATCAACCCGGTGCTCACCATCATCTCCATCGTCACCGCCATCGTGATGCTGGTGGTCACCAAGAACTTCTCCCGCATCTCCGGCAAATACTACATGCGCCAGCAGCGGGACCTGGGCGTGGTGGACGGCTTCATCGAGGAGATGCTGGACGGCCAGAAGGTGGTCAAGGTGTTCTGCCACGAGGAGGCCGCCAAGGCGGACTTCGCCAAGGTCAACGAGTCCCTGCGTGAAAGCGCGGACATGGCCAACCGTTACGCCAACCTGCTGATGCCCATCAACGCCAACATCGGCTGGCTGAGCTACGCCCTGGTTGCCATCGTGGGCGCTGTGCTGGGCATCAACGGCCTGGCGGGCGTGACCCTGGGCACCGTGGTCACCTTTGTGGGCCTGAACAAGAGCTTCACCCAGCCCATCACCCAGGTGAGCCAGCAGGCGAACTTCGTGGTCACCGCCGCCGCCGGCGCCCAGCGTGTGTTCGACCTGATGGACCAGAAGCATGAGACCGACGAGGGCTATGTGGAACTGGTGAACGCCAAGGAGAACGCCGACGGCCAGATGGAGGAAGTGGCCGAGCGCACCAATGTGTGGGCCTGGAAGCATCCCCATCACGACGGCACCACCACCTACACCAGGCTGGAGGGCAGCGTGGTGTTCGAGGACGTGGACTTCGGCTACGACGAGAACAAGCTGGTGCTCCACGACGTGAGCCTGTGGGCGAAGCCCGGCCAGAAAATTGCCTTCGTGGGCGCCACCGGCGCGGGCAAGACCACCATCACCAACCTTATCAACCGCTTCTACGACATCGCCGACGGCAAAATTCGCTACGACGGCATCAACATCGGCAAAATCAAAAAGCCGGACCTGCGCCGCAGCCTGGGCATCGTTCTGCAGGACACCCACCTCTTCACCGGCACCGTGATGGACAACATCCGCTACGGCCGGCTGGACGCCACCGATGAGGAGTGCATGGCCGCGGCAAAGCTGGCCAATGCCGACGGCTTCATCCGCCGCTTGCCGGACGGCTACAACACCATGCTCACCGGCGACGGCGCGAACCTTTCCCAGGGCCAGCGGCAGCTGCTGGCCATCGCCCGCGCGGCGGTGGCGGACCCGCCGGTGCTAATCCTGGACGAGGCCACCTCTTCCATCGACACCCGCACCGAGGCGCTGGTGCAGAGCGGCATGGACGCGCTGATGTACGGGCGCACCACCTTCGTCATCGCCCACCGCCTGTCCACCGTGCGCAACGCCGACTGCATCATGGTGCTGGAGCAAGGCCGCATCATCGAGCGCGGCACCCACGACGAGCTCATCGAAAAGAAGGGCAAATACTACCAGCTCTACACCGGCAACTTCGCCGAGGAGCCGGCGTAAAAAAAACAACGGACCGCACAAGCGCCCCCGCCCGGCGACCCCGCCGGACGGGGGCGCTGCCGTTTGCCCGGCCTTGACAGCCGGGAGAACAAAGGGTAAACTGAATATAAATTTACAACAATAAAACGGGAGGGAGAAAGGATGGGCGAGATCAAAATTTTCGACTCGGAGCTGTTGCTGATGGAATACCTGTGGGAACACGGGCCCTGCATCGCCGCGGACCTGGCCGAGGAGTTCCTGAAACGGTACAACTGGAAAAAGAGCACCACCTACATCGTCCTCAAGCGCCTGGAAGGCAAGGGCGCCATCTCCCGGGAGTATCCCAAGTATCTGGTGACGCCCATCGTCACCCGGCAGCAGGTGCAGAGCGCCGAGACCAACACCCTGGTGGACCGGATGTTCGGCGGCAGCTTTGCAAGCCTGTTCGCAAACTTTCTGAACTCGGACCAGCTCTCGGAAAAAACGCTGGACGAACTGCAAGCATTGATCGACGAAAAACGCAGCAAAAACTGAAAGGCGGAGCGGCAAAACGGCCGTGAAGCGGTTCCTTCGCCCCGGCGGAGGAGGGCCTGACTACCGTGAAGGGAGCGGAAGGCCTTATGGGCTCTTTCCCCGGATCCGGCTCCGGTGCCGGCCGGCAAAGGACCATTGACCGCGTGCACAAAAACGAACCGCGCCCCCTTCGGCAAACGGGCCGAAGGGGGCGCGGTCTTTTTGTTCGTTCCGAAAAACTCACGCCAGCCGGTGGCGTTCCAGCCAGGGGGTGAGGGTGGGTTTGCCATCGCGGATGTGCTTTGCCCGCACCGTGAACACCGCCAGCGTGAGCAGGGTGAACACCAGGGCCCACGCCGCCAGGTACACGGCGCAGCCGCTCACGTCCTGCCCGGCGCAGATGGCGCTGCGGAAGGCCTTGACGGTGTAGGTGAAGGGTACCCAGTCGTGGAGGTATTTCACGAAGGAGCCGGAGATCTCCAGCGGGTAGGTGCCCACCGAACCGGCCAGCTGCACCACCATGAACACCAGCATCAAGAAGCTGCCGATGCGGCCCAGCAGGCTGGTGAAGAAGTACATCACCGACATGAAGGTCACCGACGCGAGGCAGGCGATGAGCAGGGTCTGGCCCATCCGCGCGGGAGCGAAGCCGTCCAGCGCGTGGAGCGCGCCCACCATCACCACCGCCTGCAGCAGCGCCACAGGGTAGAGCACAGAGGCCTTGCTCAGCCACCAGGCCGCACCGCTCTTCATCTCGCCCTGATACTCGGTGAGGGGATACATCAGGCTGAAGGCGATGCACCCCACCCACAGCGCCACCGACATCATGTAGGGGGCCATGGCGTGGCCGTTGTCCGGCACTTCGGTGAGCTTGGCCTCTTCGGCGCTCACCGGGGCGGCGATCATCTCGGCCACCTCGTCGCCGGTATTGGTCTCGGCAATTTGCTGCGCGCCGTCCGAAAGAGAAGCGCCCAGCGTGGAGGAGCCTTCCTTCAGCTGGTCCAGGCCGTCGGTCAACTCGCCGCTGCCCTCATAGAGCTTGGAAGCGCCGTCGCCGATCTGGGCCGCGCCGCTGGCCAGAGCCGCCGCGCCGCTGTTCAGCGCCGCGCTGTTCTTTTGCAGCTCGCCGGTGCCGTCCGCCAGCTGGCCGGCGCCCTTTTGCAGTTCGCCCACGCCGGTCTGCAGCCGGGTGAGCCCGTCGGTGAGGGCGGGCAGCTTGGCGGAAAGGTCGCCCAGCCCGGTCTGCAGCGCCGCGCTGCCTCCGGCCAGCTTTTCCAGGCCGCCGCTCAGATCCTGCGCGCCCTGACGCACCACGCTGGTGCCCTCCTGCTGCAGCTTCTGACCGCCCTGGGCCGCCAGGTCGATGCCCTGCACCAGCTGGGGAGCCTGCTGGGCCAGGGCGGCGGTGCCCTGCTGCAAGGTGGCAAGGCCGCCGGTCAGTTCGGCGGACTTGCCCGCCATCTGCCCGAGACCCTCCGCCAGGGCGGGCAGGCCGGTGCTCTCGTCGTTCAGCGCCGCGGCCCCGGCGGCTGCCGTGTCCACCCCGGCGGTGTAGGCGCCAAGGTTCTGCTGCAAACTGCCCGCGGCCTGCTGCAGCCGGGTCAGCACAGCGGCGGTCTCTGGGGGAAGGCTCTGAGCCTGGGCCGTAAGGGCCTCCAGCCCCTGGGCCAGGGCCGCGGCGCCTTCGTTCAGGGCGGCGGAATTGGCCGTCAGGGCCTGCAGGCCGCTGTTCAGCTGGGCCGCGCCCTCCCGGGCGGCGGCCGCCCCGGCGGAGGCGCTCTCCAGACCCGCCTGCAGGGCTGCCGCGCCCGACTGGGCTTGCTGTGCCCCTGCGTCCAGCGCCGCCGCACTGTCCGGCAGAGCGGCGGTCTGGGCCTGCAGCTGGGCAAGGCCGCTGTTCAGTTCGGTGAGTTTGTCGTCCACCTGGGCGGCTCCGGCGGCAAGGGTGTCGCCGCCCGCCTTGGCGCTGTCCACGCCGGTGGCCAGGTCCTGAACGCCTTTGCTCAGCTTGCCCGCGCCCTCGGTCAGCGCGGGGGCCGCGTCGCCCAGCTGCCCGGCGCCCTGGGCCAGCTGGCCCGCTCCCTCTTTCAACTTGGCCGCGCCCTGAGCCGCCGCGTCCACACCGGCGGTGTACTTGGCAAGGCCCTCGGTGAGCTCGGTGCTGCCATTGCGGAAGGTGAGGGTGCTGTCCGCCAGGAGTTTGAGGTTATCCCGGATGGTCTGGCCGCCCTCGGCCAGATCGGATGCGCCCTCTTCCAGTTTTGCCGCGCCGTCGGCCCCTTCCTGCAGCCCGTCGCCGATGTTCGCCAGCTGTTCCAGCATGGTCTCGGCGTAGGTCTGGGTCACGCTCTCCCGCACCTCGGCCTCGATTTTGGCCATGGCGCTCTCGCCCAGCTTGGAGGCGATGTAGTTGGTGCCGGGGTTGGTCTCATAGCCCAGCTCCATGGCCTTGGGGGACGGGTCGGTGACGGTGGCCGCGTTGGCGGAAAAGTCCTTTGGGATGGTGATGACCATGTAATAGGTCCCGTCCGCAAGGCCCTTTTGGGCGTCGTCCGCGTCCACAAAATGAAAATCGAGGGAGCCATCCTCCCGCAGGTTGTCGGCCAGCTCGCTGCCGACGGACAGCGTCTCGCCGTTGTATTCCACCGGCTGGTCCTCGTTCACCACCGCCACCGGCAGACGGTCCACACTGCCGTAGGGGTCCCACATGGACCCGAGAAACAGCGTGGTGTAGATGGTGGGGATGGCCACCACGGCCACCATCACCACCAGCATGATCCAGTTGCTCCGCAGAGCTTTCCATTCGTTTTTCAGCATGACCTGAAATTTCGCACCCTTTCCTGTGCAGTCTCGCGAAAAGCAACACGGCGTTGATTTTGCATCGCACTATTGCTTTTTCCGTGAGGAGAATTATACTGAAAGAGAGAAAAACACTCAACCGTTGATTTTTCGCCCAAATGGCGTTTAATCAACACAGTGGCGAGAAACTGTTGAACATTCAAAAAAGATTTACAATTTGCCCGGCGGGCAGAAAAGGAGAGGCCATGGACGAAACAAAGGACCGGCGCATCCGGCGCACCCGCCGGCAGATACGGCGGGCGCTGGCGCAGCTGATGCAGCAAAAGAGCGCCAGCGAGATAACGGTGAAGGAACTGGTGGACCTGGCGGACATCAACCGCTCCACCTTCTATCTTCACTACAACGACATCTTCGACCTGCTGGCGGCAGTGGAACAGGAGCTGTTCGACGAGATACACGCGGCGGTGCACATCCACCCGGTGAGCTCCTTCGAGCAGGAGGGCCTTGCCTTCATCGAGGAGGTCTTTTCCATCCTCTACGACAATCAGGAGATATGCGCCGCCCTGGTGGGCCCCCACGGGGACATGGCCTTTCTGCACCGCATCGAGCGGATGATGGAGGAGAACGTGCTGCAAAAGCTGCGGGAGGATTTTCCCGAGCGGCGCAGCAGCATCGACTACGGCTTTGCCTTCTGCACCACCGGCGCGGTGGGCCTCATCAAGCACTGGCTGGCGGGCGGCTGCGCCGAACCGCCCCGGGAGATGACGCGGCTGACCTATCGCATGATACACAACATGATGACCCATGGCCTTGCCCGCCCTGTGAGCGAGGACTGAACGCACAAAGGGAAAACGCCCCGCGAAGCCGCCAAAGACGGCCCCGCGGGGCGTTTTTCAGAATGGGGGAGAAGAATATATCACTCCGCGCGCGCCATCGCCTGGCGGAAGTCGCGGGTGTCGGAGAAGATCTCGTTTTTGTAGGGGTTCTTTTTCTGCTGCACGGCGCGCTTGATGATGATGGCCAGCACGATGACGTTGGCGGCCAGCGCCAGAATGGCGATCACGCCCTGCATGGTGGGGTCGGCGGCGGTGGGCCGCACGGTGGGGTCCATCACGCCGTCGGCGTAGAGCACCGGCAGGGTGCTGAACACGCTGGCGTCCTGGAACAGGGGGAACACCTGGGCGAACATGCACCACAGGGCCAGGGTGTTGGCCCGGTTCTGGATCCAGCCGCCCTTGTTCCACAGCGCGTTGGCAAAGGTGGGGGCCAGCAGCAGGGCCAGGCCGCAGTACCAGGCGTGGGTGGGCAGGTTGTTATAGGTGTACTCGAAGTTCCACAAATCGTAGGCGATGATGTAAAGGATGGTCATGTCCGGCCAGAGCATGTCGTCGTGCTTTTTGGAGGTGTAGATGCCCCACCAGCCGGTCATGCACAGGATGTTCAGGATGCCGGCGATGCCGTTCACCCAGTTCCACCAGCCGCCGTAGAGCCAGACGTTCTCGCTGGACAGCCACCACCGCTCGCCGGTGGCGGCCAGGGCCATGGCGCCCCGGATGCCGGACTCAAAATCGCTGCCCACGGCGATGAGGATGTTGATGGCCACGATGACGAAGGGGAAGGCCTTGAACCAGTGGGTCTTGCCCACGCCCCACTTGTATTTCAGCATCATGAAGCCGATGCACCCGGCGGTGGCGGCGTAGAGCTTGGCGTAGTGGAACCAGCTGTTCATGTGGGTGTAGGTGGGATTGTTCAGCGCCCACTCGGCCCCCATGGCCGCGCCCACATAGATGGAGATGAAGTAGACCGTCAGCCCGGCGGGCAGAATGAGAAAGCAGAAGATGCCGCCCTGGGGCGTGCGGCGGGCCACCTCGTTGGCCAGCACCAGCCCCGCGAACACCAGCAGCCAGCCCAGCAGCTGCCAACCGGCGGTCTCGCCGTAGATTTGAAACAACATGATGATTCCTCCTTGTCGATAAACGACATAAATTTACAAATTGTAATTGAAAATGGCCCTCAAAGGGGCGGCTCGTCCGGCACCGCGATGTCCCGGATGAGCATTTCGTTGCCCTGCACAAGGTGGGTCTGCCCGCTGCCGCAGGCGGGGCAGGTGCGCCCGTGCTCCAAGGTGGCGTACACATGGCCGCAGGCTTCGCACAAGGTGCGGGCGGGGATGGTCTCCACCCGTAATTCCGCCCCGTCCAGCATCTCCGAACGGGCAGCGGCCCACTTCCAGCAGTCCTGGAGGTAGTCGCCCACCACGCCGGACACCTCGCCCAGTTCCAGCGTCACGGCCTTCACCCGTTTCACGCCGTTTTCCCGCCCGGCGGCCTCCACCGTTTTGATGATGTGGAATACGATGCCCAGTTCGTGCATGGCGCTCAGCCTTTCTTGCCGAATTTCAGCCGCAGGCCCCGCTTGACCATGTAGGGCAGGATGGCCTTGAACTTGTCCTCGGTGCGCACCATGGTGCTGCACTCGGGCAGGTCGCGGGAGAGGTGGATGGCGTCAAACTCGCACTTGGTGGTGCAGATGCCGCAGCCGATGCACTTGTTCGGGTCCACCACCGACGCGCCGCAGCCAAGGCAGCGGACGGTCTCGGTCTTCACCTGCTCCTCGGTGAGGGTGCCGTGGGTGTCCCGGAAGGAGAGGCCCGGCGCGGGGGCCGCGGCCTCCTGGCGGGCGGCGCTGTCGTAGCCGGTGAGGAAGAGGTTGTCTTTATCCAGCTGGATAAAGTCCCGCCGGTTGCGGCCGATGGTGAGGCTGGTGTCCGGCTGGACGAAGCGGTGGATGGACACCGCGCCCTCCTTGCCGGCGGCAATGGCCTCGATGGCAAAGCCGGGGCCGGTGTACACGTCGCCGCCCACGAACACGTCGGGCTGGGCGGTCTGGTAGGTGAGCGCGTCCGCCGCGGCGCGCCCGCCGCCGGCCAGCTCCACCTTGCTGCCTTCCAGAAGGTTGCCCCAGAGGATGCTCTGGCCGATGCTCAGGATGACCTGCTCGCAGGCCACGGTCATGGTGTCGGCCTCGTTGTAAACGGGAGCGAAGCGGCCCTCGGCGTTCAGCACCGAGAGGCAACGCTTGAACATCACGCCGGTGACTTTGCCGTTCTCGGTGAGAATTTCCTTCGGGCCCCAGCCGCAGTGCAGCTGCACCTGCTCGGCCTGGGCCTCCGCCACTTCCTCCGGGTCGGCGGGCATGGCGTCCTTGGCCTCCAGGCAGAACATGGAAACTTCTTCCGCGCCGCAGCGGCGGGCGCTGCGGGCCGCGTCGATGGCCACGTTGCCGCCGCCGATGACCACGGTGCGCTTTGCCGCCGGGGTGTGCTCGTTCTCCGCCACCGCGTGCAGGAAGTCCACCGCGGTGAACACGCCCTCGGCATCCTCGCCGGGCACGCCGGCCTTGCGTCCACCCTGGCAGCCGATGGCGATGTAGAAGGCCTTGTAGCCTTCGGCCCGCAGCTGATCCAGGGTCACGTCTTTGCCCACTTCCACGCCGCAGCGGATGTCCACGCCCATGGCGCGGATGACCTCGATTTCCGCCTCCACCACGTCTTTTTCCAGCTTGTAGGAGGGGATGCCGTACACCAGCATGCCGCCGGGCCGGGCGTTCTTCTCGAACACGGTGGGCGTGTAGCCCTTTTCCGCCAGATAGAAGGCGCAGGAAAGGCCCGCGGGGCCCGCGCCGATGATGGCGATTTTCTCGCTGAAACCCTCGCCGGTGCTGGCGGGCACGACGGGCGGGATGTAGCGGGTGGCGGCGTCCAGGTCCTTCTGGGCGATGAATTTCTTTACCGCGTCGATGGCCACGGCGGAGTCCACGCTGCCGCGGGTGCAGGCGTCCTCACAGCGGCGGTTGCATACCCGGCCGCAGACGGCGGGGAAGGGGTTCTCCTTCTTGATGAGGGCCAGCGCCTCGGTGTAGCGCCCCTGGGCCGCCATCTTCAGATAGCCCTGCACCGCGATGTGGGCGGGGCAGGCGGTCTTGCAGGGGGCGGTGCCGGTGTCGTGGCAGTTGACGCGGTTTTTGTCCCGGTAGTCCACCGTCCATTTCTCCGGGCCCCAGGGGGTCACAGCGGGGTCCTCCATCCGGGGGTACTCCACAGGCCCGTCCTTGGTGCACAGCTTCTGGCCCAGCTTCACCGCGCCCGCGGGGCAGAACTCCACACAGCGCCCGCAGGCCACGCAGTTCTCGGTGGTCACGTGGGCCACATAGGCCGAGCGGCCCAGGTTGGGGGTGTTGAACATCTGGCTCAGCCGCAGCGCGTTGCAGACGTTCACGTTGCAGTTGCAGATGGCGAAGATCTTGTTCTCGCCATCGATGTTGGTGATCTGGTGCACGAAGCCGTTGTCCTCGGCCCGCTTCAGGATGCGCAGCACCTCGTCGTAGTCCACATAGTGGCCCTTTTTGGTCTCCACCAGATAGTCCGCCATGTCGCCCACGCCGATGCACCAGTCCTCCGGGTCGTCGCCGCAGCCCTCGCCCAGCTTTGCCCGGCTCATGCGGCAGCTGCAGGGGCTGGCGGCGTACTTGCCGTCGTACTTTTTCAGCCAGTGGCTGATGTGCTCGATGTCCACCGACTGGTTCTCGGTCTCGATGGCCTTCTCCACCGGGATGACGTGCATGCCGATGCCCGCGCCCCCGGGGGGCACCATGGCGGGGATGTGCTCCAGCGGCAGAAAGGTCATCCGCTCAAAGAAGGCGGTCACCTCCGGGTGCTCCTCAATTTGGTGCTTCTGCATGTTGAAGAACTCGGCGCTGCCCGGCACGAACATAGGCAGAACGTACTGCTTTTCGTGCCGCTCGTTCTCCCAGTTGTACTCCAGCAGGCCGATGTAGCTCATCTGATAGAGCAGCGGTTCCAATTCCTCGGCGCTCCTGCCGGTGGCCTTCACCAGCTGGGGCAGCGTCATGGGCTTGCGGACCTCCATCTTGAGGGCCACGTCCGCCATCTCGTCGGTCACAAGGCCCGCCAGACCCCAGTATTCCGGGTCGTCGCCGGTCACGCCCTTCAATTTGGCGGGGATGCGGTCGGTGATTTTCCGCCCCAGTTTCAAAATCTTCTCCCGGGGCTGTTCGTCCCGGGGAATCTCAAAGGACAGCTTGCTCTCGTCCAGGGGAAAATGGGTCTCACTCATGGCCGTTCTCCTTTTTCGTTTCTTCGCCCCGCCAGGCGCGCACTTCCCGGCGCAGCCAGCCGTACCAGGCGTCCATCCCCTCGCCGGTGGCGGCGCAGATGGGGATGACCTGGGCCTTGGGGTTGCGCATCTTCACATACTCGGTGCATTTTTCCAGGTCAAAGTTGAAGTAGGGCAGAACGTCCATCTTGTTCACCAGCACCACGTCGCACACCTGGAACATCAGCGGGTACTTCAGGGGTTTGTCGTGTCCTTCGGGCACGGACAAAATCATGGCGTTCTTCACTGCGCCGGTGTCGAACTCGGCAGGGCAGACCAGATTGCCCACATTCTCCAGAATGGCCAGTTCCACGTCCCCGGTGCCCAGGCCCTCCAGGCCCTGGCGGGTCATGCCCGCGTCCAGGTGGCACATGCCGCCGGTGTGCAGCTGAATGGCCTTTGCACCCGCCGCCGAGATGGTGCGGGCGTCCACGTCCGAGTCGATGTCCGCCTCCATCACGCCGATTTTCATTTCGTCTTTCAGCGCCTCGATGGTGCGGGTCAGGGTGGTGGTCTTGCCCGAGCCGGGGCTGGACATCAGGTTCAGAAGGAACACGCCCTTCTCCTTCAGTTCCGCCCGCAGTTTCGCCGCCTCCTCGTCGTTGGAGGCAAACACGCTCTGGCGAATCTCAAGAATTTTAAAGGATTCCAATTCTCTCACACTCCATGGGTCATATCGGTGGTCGGGCCAGAAAGAAAGCCCGGCCCGGGCTGAACGTTAAAAGAATAACATTATCCTGCAAAGAAGGTCAATAGATGCCGATTTTTTCGGAGTTCTGCGCAAAATTCAGCCTTGGCGTTCAGCCATTTGCATGGTAAAATAAGGGTGTGGTATCTGGTATGACCAATACGAGGAGGAAGACACAGTGGAATTTGAAAAACTCTCGGCCCCCAGTCTGAAGGATTTGTTCGTCAAGCAGATACAGGGGATGATCCTTTCGGGAGAGCTGGCCCAGGGCACGGCGCTGCCCCCCGAGCGGGAACTGGCCCGCCAGATGCAGGTGAGCCGGGCGGTGGTGAACGGCGGCCTGGCGGAGCTTGCGGCGCAAGGATTTGTGGAAATACGCCCCCGCCAGGGCACCTTTGTGGCGGACTACCGGCGCAACGGAAACCTGAGCACCCTCATCGCAATCATGGAGTACAACGGCGGCACCCTGGGGCGGGAGGAGATACGCTCCATCCTGGAGGTGCGCCGGGCGCTGGAACAGCTGGCGGTGGGGCTTATCCTGCGCAACGCCACCGACGAGGACATCGACCGCCTGGGCGACCTTGTGGCCCACATCGCCGGGGCCCAGACGCCCCAGCAGGCGGCGGAGCGTGCTTTTGAATTCCAGCATGAGCTGGCCCTCATCAGCGGCAACAGCATCCTGCCATTGTTCTATTACTCCTTCCGCGCGCCGGTCATGGTGTTGTGGGTGCGCTTTTGCCGCCGCTACGGCATTGAGGCCCTCTGCCGCAACACCGAGCTTCTCTACACCCATCTGAAAAACCGGGACGAGCACCAGCTGCGCCGCTGGATCGAGACCTATCTGGGGGAGGCCATCGAAGGTTGCCAGCAAATTTACAACGAGTGACTTTGCAGTTTTGCAATGATTCCGGCGCGGTGCGGTGAATGTGATACAATATTTATAAAGGCGGAAAGGAGGACGTTCCATGGGCTTCAAGGACGTTGTGCGCAAAACGGCCCACTGGCTTTTGCCGGTCGTGGTGGTCGCTTGCAGCCTGCTGGCTCTGGCGGCGGCCTTCTTCGGGCGCACGGCCTCCGCAAAGGATATAACCGTGGAGAACGGCGTTCTGGACGTCCGCCGGCTGGATGTCGCCTCCAATATCTACGCAGTGGACGGGCAGTGGGAATTCTACCCCGGCGCTCTGTATGACCCGGCGGACTTCGCGGCAGGGGCCGTGGGCCAGCCCGCCCAGGACGCATCCCCCTCCGACTGGTCCTGCGGCACCCACCGGCTGCGCATCCTGGCCCGGCCCAACCAGTATTACTCTATCTGCGGTTTCTCGCCGGACTATGCCGCCCGCATCTTTGTGAACGGGGTGCAGGCGGCGGAATACGGGCAGGTGGCCGAAACAGAGGAAAGCTTTGTGCCCCGGGTGGGCTACATGACCGTTCCGCTCTTCTCCGGCACAGGCGGCGAGATCGAACTCATCGTTCAATATTCCAATTACGTCCACAACGACGGCGGCCACATCCCGCCCTTCGAGCTTTCCACACCGCAGAACATCGAGGAATTCAAGGCGGCGGGCGACCTTGTGTCCCTGGCCCTCAGCGGCGGCCTTCTGCTGCTGGCGGCCTACTTTCTGCTCAGCGCGGCGGTGCGGAATAAACCCAGCTTTCTCTGCCTTGCCCTGTGCTGTGTGCTGACGGCCCTGCGGGACCAGAACTTCTTTGTGGTCCATCTGCTGGCGCCAGACACCTCCTGGTATCTGGCCTACCGGGCGCTGATTCTCATCGTCATGCTCATGCCGGTCTGCGTTCTGCTGATGTTGAAATGCCAGTATTGGAAGGCCAGCGCCCAGGGGCCGCTGTGGGCCTATCTGGGAATGGCTGCGGCGGCGGGCGTGCTCATCTGCCTGCTGCCCACCCGGGAGCTGGTCACCGTTTCCACCCTGGTGTACTATCTGTCCGTTCCCTATCTCGCGTATCTGGCGTTTGGCGTCGCGCGGGTCTATCTGCGACGGAAAAAACTGGAACCGGCGGACGTGCTGGTGCTTCTGGGGTTTGTTTTGCTGCTGACGGGGCTGGCCTACGAGGCGCTCATGACAGGGCGCAGCGCCCAGATCACCCGTTACGGCGCCACCGCCTGCGGCATGCTGGGCTTTGTGTTCCTCAATGCGGCGGCCATGAGCCTGCGGGGCCAGCGGCAGGAGGCGGAGCTGATCGCCAGCCGCAGCCGCAGCGAGATGCTGGAAAAAATGAACCAGTTGAACATGGATTTTTTGCACAAGGTGGCCCACGAGCTGAAAACGCCGCTGACGGTCATCTCCGGCTATGCACAGCTCACCGGCATGCAGCTGGCGGCGGGCCGCGTCACCGAGGAAGCCTCCGCCAACCTCAAAACCATCCAGCAGGAAGCCCAGCGGCTGGCAAACATGGTGACCCGGCTGATGGAGTACTCCTACGGGCGCAAGAGCGAGCTGAGCTTTGGCCCGGTGAAGGCGGAGGAACTTCTGGAAAGCGTGGGCGCCATCGCCGTGCCCATGTGCGTGAAAAACAACAACACGGTGCAGGTGCTGCCCTGCGGGCCGTGGCAGGTGCACGGCAACTTTGAGATGCTGCTGCAAATTTTCATCAATCTGGTGGTGAACGCCAGCAAGAACACCCAAAACGGCCAGATCACCATCAGCGCCGAGGACGTTGGGCAGAAGAACGTTGTGCTGTTCCGCGTGGCGGACACCGGCTGCGGCATCGACCCGGCGCTTTTGCCCCACATTTTTGAACAGGGCGTCAGCAGCGGCGGCGGCAGCGGCCTGGGGCTGACGATCTGCCGGGAGGCGGTGGAAGCCCACGGCGGCGAGATATGGGTGGAACGCACCGGTCCCGGCGGCACCACGATGGCCTTTACGGTTTTGAAGGAGGCGAAACGGCAATGAACACCATCCTGCTGGTGGAGGACAACCCCCACATCCTGCGCATCAACGCCGAAGTGCTGGGCCTGCGGGGCTATGAGGTGCTGAGGGCGTCCACCGCCGCCGAGGCGCGCGGGCACCTTCAATGGCATCCGGTGGACCTCATCGTGCTGGACATCATGCTGCCCGACGCAAACGGTCTGGATTTGTGCCGAGAGCTGAAAAAACAGTACCATGTGCCCATTCTGTTCCTCACCGCCCTGGGTGAAAACCAGGACGTGGTGGAGGGCCTTCGCGCCGGGGGCGACGATTATCTGTCCAAACCCTACGACCTGGAGGTGTTCGTGGCCCGGGTGGAGGCCCGCCTGCGGGAGAGAAACGACAACCGCCGCCATGTCTCCTACGGATGCCTGCGGCTGGACACGGTTTCTCTGACCGGATTCGTGAACGGGCAGGACATCCAGCTCACCCAAAAGGAATTCACCGTGCTTTTGCTGCTGGCCCAAAACGCCGAGCGCCGGGTGCCCAGCAGCGAGTTGGCGCGGGAGGTGTGGGGCGACGGCGCGGACCAGGAGAACAGCGCCCTGTGGACTCTTGTTTCCCGCCTGCGCAAAAAACTGAGGAGCGAAGAATCCCGGCTGGAGATCGCTTCCCTCCGGGGCGGATACCTGCTTGAGCAATTATAATAGTTTTTTTCAAAGATAGCCTTGCAATTTTGTAAGGCTCTCTTTTTTTAACTTTCTGATTGGTAAGATAAAAACGGAGATGTATGCCCCCGCAGGGGGCGGAGGGAGGCCGAAGGATGAAACAGGAAAAACGCAGGATAAAGCCGTGGGTCCGCTGGGCCGCCGCTTTTCTGGCGCTGGCCTTCGCGTTCACCTTCGGCGCCCAAAGCTGGATCACCGTGAAGATTTCGGCGGAGGAGAGCAACGCCGCAAAGACCTACCTGGCCCAGCAGACCGATTATGTCAACGCCTCCCAACTGGAGCGGCTGCGCACCAAACTGCAGACCCTCACCCGGCCCGACGGCCTGGAAGACTACTACCGGCTGGCCGAGACCCACATCGCCGCCGAGGAATACGGCGAGGCGCTGGAATGCGTCCAGCGCTGCCTTGAACTTTACGAGCCGGAATACGGCACAACGCTGCAGGCGGAACTGCTGCTGAAGGAGGGCTGCCTGCTTACCATCCTGAACCGGGCAGACGAAGCGGAAGAAGCCATGGAGCAGGTGGTGCGGCTGGCCCCCGGCCTGGCGGACGCCTATCTGGTGCTGGCCCAGCTCCACGCGGGCAGCGGCGACACCCAGGCTCTGGCCGCCGACCTGGAAAGTTATCTGGAACTGCAGCCCGTCGCGGCAGATATGCGGCTGCTGCTGGCCCAGCTTTATCTGGCCCAGGGCCAGAGCGGCGAGGCGCTGCAACACGCCGTCTGGCTGCAGGCCAACGGCGGCGCGCAGAACGCCGACGTGGCGGGGCTGTTCGCCGGCCTTGGGCTGGCCAAGCTGCAAAGGGAGGACACCGCCGGCGCCCTGGAATTTTTTGAGACGGCCCTTTCGCTGGATGACACCGTCGACTCCCTTTGCTACTACGCCGGGCTGTGCTGCCTGCTGCTGGAACGCTACGATGAAGCGGTGGACTACTACAGCCGCTCCATCCAGCAGCAAAGCACGTTGCAGATGAGCCATTACGGGCGGGGCGCGGCGGAACTGATGCGCGATGAGCCGGACATGGAGCAGGCCGCCGAGGACCTTGCCTTTGCCGCCGGATACGACGGGGCGGACGCCGACCCGGTCATCAGCGCGCAGGCCGAAGACCTGCTGGACACCATCACGGAATAAACGGGGACCACCGAACGAGAGAATAAAGCGGCGCGGGGTGCGCCGGGGCCGAAGGAGGCGTTTCCATGAGAGACTCTTTGACAGCGAAAAACGCAAAGAAGGGAGCACAGCGCGCTCTTGCGCTGCTGGCCGCACTGACGGCAGCTTTGTTCCTGTCTGTCAGCGTTCATGCCGAAGACGCCGCTGCCCAGACGGGCGGCGGCCTTGCCGCGCCTGTGACCCAGGGCACACAGCCCACCGGCACCGAGCCTGCGGATGCGCCCCCGACTGCGCCGGCGGGGACAGAACCCACCGGCGGCACCGAGCCCACCGGCGGCACCGAGCCCACCGGCGGCACCGAGCCCACGGATGGCACGGACCCCACCGGCGGCACCGAGCCTACCGGCGGCACCGAGCCTACCGGCGGCACCGAG
This sequence comes from Candidatus Allofournierella excrementavium, assembly GCF_048526665.1. Classification (NCBI taxonomy): domain Bacteria; kingdom Bacillati; phylum Bacillota; class Clostridia; order Eubacteriales; family Oscillospiraceae; genus Allofournierella; species Candidatus Allofournierella excrementavium. Next base: position 21,149 of record NZ_DBGFPE010000023.1, on the reverse strand, counting down.
CCCACGGACGGCACGGACCCCACCGGCGGCACCGAGCCCACCGGCGGCACCGAGCCCACGGGCGGCACCGAGCCCACGGGCGGCACGGATCCCACCGGCGGCACCGAGCCCACCGATGGAACGGAACCTACGGGCGGCACCGAGCCCACCGATGGCACGGGACCCGACGGCGGGGAGGGGCTGGAAGACGCGGGCGGTTCCGTGGTGGACCCGAACGCGCCGGAAGACACCGCGCCCCCCACCGACGGCAGCGTTCTGGAAGACAACGGCGGCTCCGAAGTGGAAGAGGACTTCATGGTGCCGGAGGGCAGCGCCACTTTGTCGGTGAACGGCAAAACGCTGGATTCCGAGGCCTTCAAGAACGACACATCCAACAGCGCCATCGTCAACGCCCTGAACGGCGCTGTGGATTACCTCAAAACCAACCTGCCCGAACTGGAAGGGCAAAAGGTCAACATCGAGATCGTGGTCACCGCCGGCACCTACGAGGGCGACGTGGACCTCTCCGCAAACAGCCAGCTCTACAGCGCTCTGCTGGACGCCATCGGCTACCACCTCACCGGCGGCGACGCCCCCGACCCCGGCGACCCGGCGGACAACGACAATTCCATCAGTTCGGTCATCTTCACCGAGAATGACCGGGTCTACCCCTACGCCACCATCTCCATCGTTTCCGAGCAATATAAGAACGGCCAGGCTTCGGACGGCAGCGCCAACATGCAGGGCAACTTCATGTCGGACGGCTTCGACGTGCTGCTGGCCGGGCTGTACTTCTCCTCCAAAGAGCAGATCCAGATCAAGAACGCCCTGGAATTTACATACGAGGGCACCGAACTGGACGATAACGTGGCCATCACCACCGAGAACGTGGCCGTGGTGAATGTGAGCAGCGGCGGCGGCGATGACCGCATCGGCCTGCAGGTGACCCAGGCGCCCAGCGCCACGGTGGGCATCGGAAATTCCGACCCGCTGGCCATCTTCGACGCGGTGAAGGACATCTACAACGCCTCCCAGTCCTCCTCCACCGGCGAGGTCGTGCAGGACACCGCCAACAAGTTCGCCCTTGCCATTAAGGAGCGGGTGGAAGAGCTCATCGCGGACATTGAAAATCGCACCATGACCAAGGTGAACGTGAACACCGGCGACGGCGCCGACGACCTGGTGGTCCGTCTGGTGAACTCCACCAACGTCTACGCCGGCAGCGGCATCGACCCCCGCACCGGCAAGTTCATGGCCCTTTATAACTTCGACATCGACCTGGGCGGCACCGACCTCACGGTGGACCTGGGCGCCGGGGCCGACACCATGACCGTCACCGGCGGCCTGACCATGGTTAATGGCCGCAACCTTTATCAGGAGTTCTCTCAGCTCATCTCCAAATACGGGCTGGAAGAGGACCAGCTGCAGTACCGCAGCAAGTACGTCATTTCCGGCGGCGACGGCGACGACGTCATCACGCTGGACACCACCAGCGCCTTCCACGACGTGTTCGGCCTGGACGTGACCATCAACGAGGAAGCGGACGGCGGCTATGACCGGCTGCACCTCACCGGCAACCTCGCCGCAAAGTACGTCTATAACGGCGAGGACATCCTGGGCGACGTGCCCTTTGAAGAGCGCATCTACAAGACCGAGGACGGCCTGCATCTGAACGCCCAGAGCGTTATCTGGCTGCTGCCCGATCTGTCCATCGACATCGTGGAGGAACTTCTGAACACGGTGGCCCTGCGCCAGAGTATGGACATCCACTTCGGCGACGGCCTGGACGCTGTGACAGACCGGCTGGAAAACAAGCGCACCATCGACCTGGGCAATGTGCCCACCGCCGAATTCACCCCGCAGGACTTCACCGATTATGTGGTGTGCCGCGCGCTGGACCCCACCGTGGACGTTACGGTGAACCTGGTCGCCGCCGTGCGGGGCATGGCGACGTACCTGTCCAACCTGCTGGTGGAAGCCTCCGGCAAAATCACCGTTGAAAAGCTGCTGGCGGACGGCCTCACCGTCATCCTCCAGGCGCCCGAAGTGGAGATTCTGGGCCCGGTGTCCGGCGAGCACATCCTCATCCTGGCCGAGGCCGAGGACCCGGACGTTCTGGCCGAGGACGCGCTGACCGTCACCGTGGCGGAAGACGAACTCAGCGGGACCAGCATGGAATACGGCGTGGGCCTTTACGAGGCGTCCCCCACCGTTCGCATCGTGGTGGCCGAGGGCGCGTCCCTCAACGCCGCCGGCGTGGTGGACCTCATCGCCTCCATCCGCCAGACCTCCGGCATGGTGGACGTGATGGCGGGCGTGGCCTCCAACTTCCCCAATTTCGTCATCGTCAAGCAGCCCACCGCCGAGATCTTGCTCCACGGCAGCATCACCGCCGCCCAGGGCCCCATCCACGCCCTGGCCTCCACCCTGGTGGATTTTGACTGCGCCGAGCTGCTCAGCTACATCCCCCTGTCCTTCGCCTGGGGCCAGGCCCGCACCACCCTTCTGGTGGATGGCGACGCCAAGCTGACCAGCGGCGCGGGCACGGCCCTGCGCACCGACAGCGAAGTGTACATCAGCGCGGTGGATAAGGGCAGCTTCCCCAAGGCGCTGCTCTCCCTTTCCAGCGCGGTGGCCATCGCCGAGACCGAGACCATCGTCACCGACGCGGCGTCCATCACCGCCGGCGGCGACGTGCTGCTGGACGCCCGCAGCCGCATGGAGACCGAGGCCGCCAGCGTTGCCGGCCCCACCGACATCGCCCGCATGAAACCCAAGAGCGGCGTGTTCGTGGCGGTGAGCATCGCTTTGGGCCGCACCGGCGTGTATGTGGGCAACTACGGCGAAGTGACAGACAGCACCGCCTCGGTGGTCAGCACCGGCGGCACCGTCCGCGCCGAGGCCGACAGCCTCATCCGCAACCGCACCTACGCCATCTCTTCGCCCATCAGCGTGTATGTGGACGAGTACGGCAACCCCACCTTCACCCAGCAGCCCACCCAGAAGCAGTCGCTGCGCTCCATGGTCAGCCTCACCGAGTCGGTGCTGGGCATGCGCACCGGTACCTCCGGCACCCCCGCCTGGGCGTTGAGCAAGATCACCGGCAGCAACACCCTGGGCAGCCTGTTCAACAAGGGCGTGGCCGAGACCGACCCGGACCAGGACGTGGCCCGCACCCAGGCCATGGGCGCGCTGGCGCTGGCCGTCATCGACAACGACATCCTGGCCCTCATCGACACCGCCGGCGTGGTGAGCGCCGCGAACGGCGTGCAGCTGCATGCCTATGGCGAGACCACCTCCCAGACCCGGGCGGACGGCTCTCTCTACAATAACTCCACCATCGCCGTCATCCCCGGCTTCGGCAAGGTGCAGATCACCAAGGACCCCACCAACACCGCCGCGGGCATCGCAGTGAACGTTACCTCCTTCACCCACAACGCCGCTGCCCGCATCGAACAGGGCGTGGTAGCCGCGGGCAAGGCGCTGGCCGTGACCGTAGAGAACCGCCGGGTGGATTCCTCCGCCATCGCCAAGTCCGGCCACATCCCGCCGGATGAGACCGCCATGTTGGGCGGCGCGATCACCGTGCACGTGATCACCCTGAACTCCAAAGCCGAGCTCGCCCCCGCCGCCGAATACCGGCTGGGCGAGGGCGCCGACCTGACCGTGGCCTCCCGCGTGGCCGACAGCCGCCTGGAGACTGTGGCGGACGCCAGCGGCAAGCGGGCCCGCCGCTCTCTGGGCATGCTGCCCCTGGAAGACGAAAAATCCTACAGCCGCTCCAGCGTTGGCGTTGGGGCCGGCATCGCCGTGGCCGTCACCGGCATCGACGTCATCGCCTCCGTCCCCGACGGGGTGGTGTTCCTGGCGCTGGACGGCACCAAGCCTGCCGACGCGGCCTTCGGCAATGTGACCGTTGATTCCTATTATATGGGCAGCGAGCGGGTGTTCGCGGCGGCAGGCTCCGCCGGCGGCACCTCCGTCACCCCCGTGTCCGCCACCAGCGTTTCCGGCGTGTACGTCCTTTCCGAGCTGGGCGAAGCCGCCGGCCAGGGCGTGGACGCCGCGGGCGACGTGGCCCTCACGGCCCAGAACCGCATGATCCGCTTCCTCACCGCGGACGCCGCCAGCGCGGGCACCAATGTGGGCCTGGGCGCGGCTGTGGCCGTGGGCGTGTTCAACGACAGCGCCGAGAGCCTGCTCAAACGGCGGGCCAAGGCGGGCAAGAACATCTCCGTGGCCGCCCAGTCGGTGAGCCGCGTCACCCAGACCGTCAAGGCCTCCGTGAAGGGCGCCCCGGCGGCGGGCGGCAGCACCGGGCAGGACGCCGGCAGCGCCGGCGCGTCGGGCACCGAGGGTCTGGTGGGAGGCACCATCACCCCCGGCGGCAGCACCTCTTCCGGCGACGGCTCACACCTAAGCCAGGCGGACAAGACCGCCGACCAGAAACTGAACAACGGCAAGGCCCTGGCGGGCCGCGTCAACACCAAAAACGTGAACACTGCCTCGGTGGAAAGGGCAATGAACAGCCGCAGCCCCTTTGAGACCATGGAGGGCAGCATCCAGGTGGCGGCGGCCATCGCCGTGAACCTGCAGACCAACATCTCCCGCGCCCTCATCGCCGATGTGGACGCGTCCGCCGGCGCGGGTATCACCGTCATCTCCCGCAACGACACCGACGCCAAGATCACCTCCAACGCCGGCACCACCAACAGCTATGTGGGCGTGGGCGCGGCGGTGGCCGTGAACATGGTGGACCACCAGAACATCGCCCAGGTGGGCAAGGGCAAACTGACCGCCGGCGGCAACATCACCGTGGCTGCTGAAATTTACGAGAAGGCCCAGGCCGATCTGCTGGACAAAGCCTACGACCTGCTGGTGGACTACATGCTCCAGACCGGTCATCTGGAGGAGCTGCTGGGCGCGGTGGGCGACAACGCCCTCACCACCAGCACCGAGTACATCTTCCTGACCCTGAAGGATAAAGAGGACCTCACCGACGAGGAGAAGCAGACCCTGGCCAAAGCCATCGAAGAAATGATCGCCATCGCCCTGTGGCAGCAGGACCTGAAGGAAGAAGAATGGGTCAAGGTGGGCGACGTGGTGGTGGACGGCGCGGGCCAGCGCACCCTCACCGAACTTCTGGAAGAACTCATTTTCGCCGCCTACCAGGCGGACAATAACACCCCGTTGACCATGGACCACGTCTATGGTCTGGAACAGTATGTCATCGCGCAGGTCATTGCAAGCTACACCGGCGCGGAGAATCCCTATGCGGAATACGGCGCGCAGTGGGGCTACGAGGCCCTCACCGCGGAACTGGTAAGTGAATTGCAGACCATGATGGCCTACGCCGCCGAAAAGCGGGTGCTGGGCTATGAACTCATGTCCATTCTGCTCCAGCTGGCCCAGGGCGGCAGCCCCGCCCTCACCGAGGAGCAGAAGCAGGCGGTGGATGAACTGCTGGGCGTTACCGGAGCCACCGAAGAGGAAAAACAGGCCCAGCGCATCCAGGCGGCCAAGGAGTACCAGTCCGTCCTGACCGAACAGATCAAGGCCAGCCTCACCGGCGACACCAACACCGCCGACCAGAACGCCAAACTTTATTCCGACGCGCTGACGGCCTACATCGGGGACGTCTTTGCCGTGATGGGCGAAGAGAGCAACTGGATGCCCTACCTGGGCGACGGCAACCGCCTGCAGGTGCCGGTGCTGGATAAGATCAGTGCTGAAATGACCCAGCTGGGCTTTGCGGTGAACGATCTCTACGAGGCCTTTGCCGCCCTTCTCACCACCAAATTCGCCACCGGCAGCGAGCTGGACGGCGTGGGTCACACCATCTCCACCCAGGCCGTTTCCGGCGTGGGCGCTTCCAGCGTGGGCGTGGCGGGTTCCGCCGCCATCACCACCATCAACGCCGTGTCCAGCGCCACCATCGCCGGGCGGGACGCCGCCGCCTCCGAGCCGGACATCACCGCCGGCGGCGACATCCGCGTGGAAGCCAACGAGGCACAGAAGGTCTACACCACCGCCTCCGCCAGCGCCGACAAGTCGCTGGGCATGGCCGCCAAGGCAGCCACCGCCCGCAAGCCCGGCAGCTCGGTGGGCGTGGGCGCCTCCTTCGCCACCAACCTCATCGACGCCGTGGTCACCGCCATGATCGGCACCGAGACCACCGCCGGCGACGCCGTCACCACCCTGGGCAACCGGGTCATCCGCGCGGCGTCTCTGGCCATCCTGGCCAACTTCCGCGACGATGTGGACACCGTCTCCGTGGCGGGCAGCGACCCCATTGCCCGGCGGGACAAAGCCTTTGAGTACATTCCCACCCTGGGCTCCGCCACCAACAAGCAGCTGGCCCAGGCCGCCGCCAGCGGCACCAACACCAAGGGCATCTCCTTTGACGCGGGCGTGGCCGTGGCGGTGGTGAACAACATCGTCAAGGCGGCCCTGCTCTCCGGCGGCAGCCTGACCACCACCAATTCCGTGGATACCATCGAGACCGCCATCGTCACCGGCCAGAACGCCCAGGGCGAGGACATCTTCGCCATGGCCAACGTGCTGGTGCAGGCCCTTTACGGCGGCGACAGCTACACCGGCGTGTCCGCTTTCGCGGCGGGCAGCCGGGCCGCCGTGGGCGCGGCGGTGGGCGTGAGCCTGGTGGACAGCGACATCACTGCCTCGCTGGAAGCGGACACCGCCGCTGCCGGCAGCGTGCGGGTGCACAGCGCCACCGACGTCACCGACGAGAGCTACGCCATGGCCACCTCCATCGGCGCGGACCTGGACCGCCTGCTGGAGAAGTTCCGCGAGGGGCTGAACTACATCAGCCCCGGCGCCGCCGAGACCAGCACCATCCGCAACAAGATCGTGGCGGCCACCAACAAGATGGGCGCGGTGAAGCTGCAGGAAAAGGCCAACCAGGTCAGCGGCAGCATCGGCGGCAAGCTGGACGCGGTGCCCTATTCCTCCAATCTGCTCAAGGCCTTCGGGCTGGACCTGACCAAGGCCACCTCCAAGACCAGTGGTCTGGACGCTTCCGTGTCCGGTTCCGGCGCGCAGGTGGCGGGCGTGCAGCCCCAGACCTCCAGCCTCAACGTGGCGGCGGCCATCGCCCTGGCCTTCACCGAGCACCACACCCTGGCACGCATCCTGGGCAATGTCACCTCTCAGACGGGCGACGTGCAGGCCAAGGCCGAAAACGTGGTCAACTTCCGCAACCGGGCCACCGGCGCCACCGTGACCACCGCGCCCGCAGGGGCCAACACCGTGGCGGCAGCCGTGGCCGTGACCCTCAATGAGAACACCGCCGAGGCCAATGTGGCAAGCGGCGTGACCCTGAACGCGGCAAAGGAAGTTTCCGTCACCGCCGACACCACCCAGAACCTCACCGGCAACTACCCCGGATACATGAGCGCCCAGGCCGTGGCGGCCTCCATCGCCACCGGCATGCAGGGCACGCTGGGCGTGGCCGGCGCGGTGGCCGTGCTCACCGACAAAGCCGACACCCTGGCCCTGGTGGGCGACAACGTGACCATCAACGCCGGGGGCGACGTGCGCGTCGCCGCCAAGGACCTGAGCAAGCTGGCCATCCGCGCCCTGGGCGCCAACATCGGCGCGCAGACGGTGGGCGTTGGCGCGGCCTTTGCCATGCTGCATTCTTTCAGCAACATCCACGCCCAGATGGGCGATAATCTCACCGCCCAGGCAAACAGCCTCACCGTCACCGCAGACCGGCCCCTGGTGGACGAGAGCATGTACCAGTTCCCCTTTGACTGGAGCGACCTGCTCACCGTTGCCAACCAGGACGCCACCGTGGGCGAGACCGACAAGGGCCTCATGCACATCACCCTGCCCGACGACCTGGCCCACATCCGCCAGATCAAGGTGGAGTGCACCCTCGGCACCGACGATTTGCTGGACGTGCTGGATATGATCAACTATCTGGCCACCGTGAACTACTATGTGGAGGCCATTTCCGGCAGCCTGCACCACGGCGCGGCGGGCGCCGCCAACGTGGCGGGCACCGTGGCCCAGCTGCTGGCCGAGAACAGCGTGCTGGCCTCCATCGGCGACAACGCCGCCCTCACCCTGGGCGGAGACCTCACCGTGCGGGCGGATTCCTCCGCTGAAAGCCGGGTCATCGCCGGTTCCGCCAGCCTGGGCACCGCCAAGGCGGGCGTGGGGGCCGTGGTGTCCCTGGCGCAGATGAACGACAAGGCCGAGGCCAAGGTGGGCAGCGGCCAGGTGGGCCGCGCCATCAACGCGGCGGGCGACGTGACCGTTGCCGCCTCCGCCAAAAACATCCTGTGGGACGTGGCCACCGCCGACGCGGTCACCGGTTCCGCCCTGCTCACTTTGGGCGGCGGCTTCAACCTGGTGGAGAGCAGCGCCGCGGCGCTGGCCTCGGTGGGTGACGGCGTCACCGTCAACGCCGCCGGCAGCTTTGCCGTGGACGCCGACAACGATTTCGAACTGGCCCTCATCGCCGCCAACATGGGCCTTGCCGCCGGCAGCGCCAACGTGGCGGCGGGCGGCACCGTGGCCTGGACCGACATCCGCAACGAGACCGGCGCCCGGGTGGGCGACAACACCGTGGTCAAGGCTGATTCCGTGGCCCTCACCGCCGACAGCGCGGACCGGGTGATGGAGATTCTGGCCTCCGCCTCCGGCGCGCCCTCCGGCACCGCGAACGCGGCGGCCACCCTGGCGTATTTTGCCACCTCCTCCGAGACCATGGCCCTGGCGGGCAGCGGCGCTTATCTGGAAGCCCTTTCCGGCGACGTGCTGCTCCACGCCTTCAACGAAAGCGACCTGCTGGCGGCTCTGGCGAGCCTTTCCGCCACCGGCAGCAGCACTGCCGCGGCGGGCGCCACCGTGCTGGTGCAGCAGTTTGGCCAGAAAGCCCACGCCGGCGCGGGCGTCAGTGAGAACGGCGCCGTCACCGGCCAGAGCGCCACCCTCATCGCCCGCAAGGGCAAGGTGCTGGTGGAATCCAAGGCGAACAACCGCTCGCTGGCCGCGGGCGCGGCCCTGGCCCCCACCGGCAGCACTACCCTGGACCTGGCGGGCACCTATGTCCACAACGAGTTCGCCAGCGAGGCGGTCTCCCGCCTGGGCGACAACACCAGGGCGGAAGCCTGGGACAGCATCGGCATCCTGGCCGACGCCGACAACCTGGTGGTCAGCGGCGCGGGCGCGGTGTCCGGCTCCGGCAGCACCACCGCGGCTCTGGGCGGCAGCGCCACCACCGTCATCTTCAAGAACGTGGTGCAGGCCCTGGCGGGCGAACACTGCGACCTCACCGCTTACGCCCTGAACACCGGCTCCGACGCGGGCATCCAGACGGCCAACCGTCAGGACCGGCGGCGGGGCGTGGTGGTCCATGCCCATTCCGCGGAAGAGATTTACATGGCGGCGGTGGCCGGTTCGGTGACCGGCTCTTCCACCGCGAACCTGGTGGGCGTGGCCGACACCCTGCTGGTGCAGAACATCGTGAACGCCCATGTGGGCAATAACAGCCGGGTCAGCGCGGGCCTTAACAGCGCCGAAAAGAAGGACGTGGACGGCGACGGCCAGTCCGACGACTCTCACGGAGAAGGCGAGATACTCGTTGAAGCAAAGGACGACACCTTTGTTGTGAACTTCGGCGGAGCCATTTCCGCCTCCGGCAGCGCCACCGCGTCCCTGGGCGGCACGGTGGTCACCATCCTCTTTGAAAAGCAGGTCTCCGCCATTCTGGACGGCGGCGACAGCGAAGTGCATGCCGAAAAGTCCATCACTGTGGACGCCGACAGCATCGATGAGATGTTCCTGCTGGCCGCCACCTTCGGCGTCACCGGCGGCACCGTGGCCGCGGGCGGGGCGGGCAACATCCTGCTGTTTGAAAACGCCGTCAAGGCACATCTGGGCGGCCAGATCACCAGCGGCGGCGATGTGAACGTCACCGCCGACACCCTCATCGACCTTTACAACGTGGCTCTCAGCGTGGCCGGGGCCTCCGCCGCGGGCGTTTCCGGCGCGGCGGTGGTCACCAGCTTCAAGGGCCTCACCGAGGCCGTGCTGCTGGCGGGTTCCAGCGTGGACACCACCGGCAAGCTGAACATCCTGGCAAATTCCAAAGAGTTCATCACCGCCGACGGCGCGGGCATCTCCGGCGGCGGCACCGCGGGCGTGTCCGGCACTGTGGACGTCATCCTCAGTGAGAACACCGTGCTGGCCATCGTGCAGGACAACGCCGACGGCACAAAGCCCGTCATCAAGGCAGCGGCCATCACCCTGGACGCGCTGGACGACTACCAGCTCATCGGCGTGGCGGCCTCCGCGGCCTTTGGCGGCACCGCCGGCGCGGGCGTCACCGCCATCGTCACCCTGGCCGACAACCAGGTGGCCGCCGGCATCGGCGAGAACTACGCGGTGCAGACTCTCACCGGCGACGTGCTGGTGAACGCCCTCAGCAAGCGGGATATCCGCACCTACGCGGGAAGCGTGGGCGCGGGCGCCACCGCAGGCATCGGCGCGGTCATCATGGCGCTGGTGGTGGGCGGCAAGCTGGACGACGACACCGCCAAGGCTCTGGCCGAGCACTTCCACCCCGCTGACCTGCTGGCCGGCATGGAGGCCAAGGCCCCCGCCGGGGCAAAGGGCGTCTACGACGGGCACGACGCCGCCTGGCTGAGCGAAGCCCTGGCAGGCAGCGGCAACCGCTACAGCGACGTGCCGGTGGACGACGAATACGACGGCGCGGACCAGTATGTGAGCGAAGATTTCAACAAGGATTACACGGTGACCCAGAACGCCGACGGCACCGTGACCGCCGGCGAGCCCGGCGCGGACCTGACCGTTACCCCGGTGGGAAGCGGCAGTTCCGACGCGGACGAAGCCTACAAGATCTACGAGGGCTTCAAGAACGTGGCCAGCGCCGCTTTCACCCGTGCCTTCATCGGCGCAGGCACCACCGTGACCAGCGCGGGTGGCATTACCGTCCGCGCCACCGACCAGCTGAACGCCAGCCTCGGCACCGTGGCCTTCGGGGCCTCCGGCGCGGTGGGTGTGGGCGTGGGCATGGCCGTGGCCATCCTCAACGGCACCGTGGAGGCCTGGGCAGGGGAGGGTTCCGTCCTCTCCGCCAAGGGCGGCGTCACCATCGAAGCCGTTGCCGAAAGCCCGCTGCTGGCCGGCGGCGACCTCTCCGGAGACGACCGGGAAAACATCGACTTTTTGAACAGCCAGAGCGAAGAATTTGATGTGACCGACCTGACCATCCATGCCGTTTCTGTGAGCGGCGGGGCGGCGGGCACCGCCGGCGTGGGCGTGGCCCTGGCCGTGGTGCATCTGGGCAGCAGTGTCAGCGCCCGGCTGCTGGGCAGCGTGGAAGAGGCGAACGCCCTTGTCATCCGCGCCGTCAATGATTATCAGCACATCGTGGCCGCGACCCTGGGCCTGGGCGGCGGCATGGCGGGCGTTTCCGCCAGCGTGGCCGTCACCGTGTTTGACGGCAATACCCGGGCCTCCGTGGAGGGCGCGGGCTCTCTGCGGGACGTGGCGGACATCCGGGTCGAGACCCAGGTGAACAACACCGCCGCAAGCGCCGCGGCGGGCATCGCCGCCGGCATGGGCGCGGTGAACGCGGGCGCGGCAGTGGCCATCAACAAGAGCCTGGTGGAGACCTTCATCGCCCAGGGCGTGTCCATCGGCGGCAGCGTCCGCACACCGGACATCACCCTGAACGCGCTGGTGAACAGCGACGCCAAGGCCTTCACCCTCGGCGTGGCCGGCGGCGCTGTGGCCGTGGGCGCGGCGGTGGCTCTGGCCAAAACCGCCCCCACCGTGCGCACCTACATCGGCGCGGCCCCGGACGCTGACCAGTTCGTGGCCCCCGGTACCATCAACGCGGGCAGCATCGCCATTCAGAACGACGTGAACACCACCGCCGAAAGCTACGCCGCCAATGTCACCGGCGGCGCGGTGGGCGTCACCGCCCAGGTGCTGCTGGTGTTCAACACCGCAAACCTGTTCGCGGGCCTTGACCGGGTCAACGTGAACGCCGGCAGCGTGGCCGTCGACAGCGCGCTGCACGCCAGCGGCAGGGCCTATGTGGCCAGCCTCACCGGCGGCGCGGTGGCGGTGGGCATGGTGGTCAGCACCGTGCTGCTGCAGGCCGAGAACATCGCCCAGGTGGACGTGACCGGCGTGGAGATGAACTTCGCGGACCTGAGCGTCACCACCGGGCGGCAGAACGATCAGAACACCTCCAGCGCCGAGGCGCTGGCTCTTGCCGCCGAAGCGGGCGCTGTGGCCGTGGGCCTCAACGCCGCCGTGGCGGACAACAACACCAAAAACATCGCCCGCATTCTGGGCGGCAAAGAGGCGGGCAGCCATCTGCTGAACGTCACCGGCGCGCTGGCCATCGGCTCCTTCGGCCAGGCCACCGCCAACGCCCAGGTCTGGGGCGTGAACGCCGGCGCCATCAGCGTGCTGGGTTCTGCCGCCGTGGCGCTGCTGCGGGCCGAGCAGCAGGCGAATGTGGACGGCGGCAACATCACCGCCGGCAGCCTGACTGCCCGCAGCGGGCTGAACGAAGGCCTCGACCACATGAAGTATGTGGACCTTGACAAACTGCCCGGCGGCAACATCGTGGCAGCCCCCGCCGAGGATGTGGACGCCAGCGAGGAGAACGCAGCCGTCTTTGCCGGCCTCATCACCGGCAGCGGCGGGGCCGTCTCCGCCGTGGTCAACGTGGCCGCGGCCTATGGCCGGGCCCTCACCCAGGCCGTGGTCGCGCCCTTCAGCCTGACCCTTTCCGGCAAGGCGGACGTGTTCGCCGGCGGCACCGCCAACGTGCTGGCTCAGAGCTTCAACCAGAGCGCCGGGGCCATCACCGCCGCGGTCATCGTGAACACGGCCTATTCCCAGAGCGAATTCGCTGCCATCCTGGACATCCCGGCGGGCAGCAGCGTAACGGCGGGCAACGTGTCCGTTGCCACCGACTACACCGCCAGCGCCGTGGCGGCTCTGGCCCCCAGCGCCGGCGGCGCGGACCTGAGCGGCGCCGCGCTGCAGGTGAACGTGGGCGTGGCCAACGCCGACAGCCGCGGCAAGGCCGCCGTCACCGGCGCGGGCCTGCTTAGCGCGGGCGCGCTCTCCGTCACCGGCCAGGGCGTCGCCACCTCCCGCGCCTACAGCGTGACCCCCGTGGCCAGCCTCACCGCCGTCAAGATCGCCGCCAACGTGCTGGTGGCCCTGCTGGACGCCGAGAACCTGGCCTACATTCAGGGCGTGGAAGTGGAAAACGCGGCCGTCACCGTGAACGCGCGGCTGAACGCCGCCGACGGCCAGGGTGCGAGCGCCCTGCTGGCCAACAACATCAAGGGCAGCGGCGTGAGCGTGAGCCTCGCCTCCGCCCGCAGCAACACGGCAGTGGCGCTGAACCGCAGTGTCAACAAGGCTTTCATGGATTCCGTGAAGGTCACCGCCGGCGCGGCCCTTTCGGTCATCGCCACCGCAAACAGCCTGGCCAGCGCCAGCGCGGCGGACCCGGGCACCAGCGTGGAGCTGCTCTCTTTGGGCGTGAACGTGATCATCGCCCGGGCGGACGGCACCTTTGCCGCCTACATCAATATGGCGGAAGACAGACCCGTCTCCGCCGCCTCCATCACCGTCACCAACACCTACAACGCCCGGGCCGAGGCGGTGTCCCGCCAGCCGGGCCAGGGCGTGGGCCTGCTGGACGCGGGCACCAACGTGGCCTATGCCAACGCGGGCGCCGTGGCCGAAGCGGCCATCAAGGGCAGCGCGGGCAGCGTGACCACCGGCGGCGCGGTGAGCATCCTTCTCACCGGCAAAGCCGTGGCCGACGCCCTCATCGCCGGCACCAAGGTGAACGTGCAGGGCGCGGAACTGGCCGTGAACGTAGTGAACGCCATCGTCAGCGCCTGCCAGCAGGCCTACATCGGCCAGCCGGAAGGCGGTGCAGCCAGCGCGGTGAACGTGACCGCCATGGGCGGCATCAGCATCAGGGCCAGCCTGAACGACAGCTCCGAGACCGGCGCGCAGGCCATTGTGGGCAGCAACGGCTCCGACAGCTCGGTGGCCGTGTCCATCATCGGCGGCAAGGCCTCCGAGGCCAATGCACGCATGGAAGGCGCGTCCAGTGCCCACATCCGCACCACCGGCAGCATCGTCACCGCCGGGCAGCTGGCGCTGCTCAACGCGGCCCGCAGCTGGGCCAAGGCGGACATCGCCGACGCCAGCGTGGACGTGACACTGGTCAATGCCACCCTGCTGCTCACCGAGGCCGTGGCCGGCGGCAGCTTCAAAGCCCTGGCCCAGAGCGGCGCTTTGAGCGCGGGCAGCGTGGACATCCAGAACGTCTATTATGCCGAGTCCCATTCCGCCACCGGCCCCGCCGGCGGCGTGGGGGTCAATCTGGTCAACACCGACGCCAACCGCGCCGACGCCGAGACCAGCGCCACTGCCGACGCCTCTCTGAAGGTGACCGGCAGCGCCAGCGTGACCAATTCCGTGAACATCAAAAACCTGGGCTACCTGCTGGCCGAGGCCCTGGGCCGCACCCGCAAGGTGAACGTTTCCGGCGTGAGCATCGCCGTCACCGTGGTGGACGCGGTGCTGAAGACCGGCCAGACCGCCGACGCCCGGTTCGACGGCGAGGCCGTCATCGGCGGGCAGCTGAACGTGAACTCCGAGATCGTGCGCTCCGGCGGCTATGGCATCGCCACCGCCCAGGCGGGCGGTTCCGGCGGCGCGGATGTGAGCCTGGTGGGCGCGGGCGTCAACGACGTCACCGCCCAAAGCGCCACCACCAACACCGCCTCCCTCACCGGCACGGGCACCCTGAACGCGGGCAGCGTCAGCGTGCGGGCCAAGAGCCTCACCGAGGCCGAGGCCACCGCCAAGTCCGGCGTCAGCGTGGGGCTGGTGCTGCTGGGCAGCCTGAACGCCTCCTCCTCCACCCACGACAAGGTGGATGTGCTGGTGGAAGGCATCACCGTCAAAACCTCCGGCGCCTTCACCGCCGAAGCGGTGGGCAACACCGTGTCCGAGGCTGTGGCTGCCAGCGAGGGCGGCGGCGGCCTGGTGACCGCCGGCGTGAACACCGCCACCGCGAAGGTGGGCGGCTCCGGGGCAGCGCCCCAGACCGTGCGCGTCACCGTGAAACGCAGCTTCATCGAAGCCGCCCGGGACGTGACCCTGCGGGCCTACAACACCGGCGACGCCCGGGCCAACATCGAAAAGGGCCTGAACATCGCCGCCGGCAGCCTGACCGTGAGCGTGCTGCCCACCAACGCCTGGTACGACACCGGCGTGGACGTGCTGGAGGGCGCTGTGGTGCGCTCCACCGGCGGCAGCGTGAGCGTGCTCAGCGAGGACGCCCCCAAGGGCCGCAGCGAGGCCCGGGGCACCACCATCGGCATCGGCGTGAACGCCAGCGTCACCTACGGCGAAAACACCGCCGACACCACCAACACCATCACCGTAAACGGCACCCTGGACGCCGGCGAGGCCCTCACCGTGGAGGCCGTCTCCGCGGCCCAGCTGAACGCCGCCACCTACGCCGACGGCGGCGGGTTCTTCAGCGGCACCACCCTGTGGTCCAAGAACACCCTGAACCGCGCGGTGTCCATCCTCATCGGGGACAACAGCTCCCTGCTTGCCAACTACGGCGACCTGGTGGTCAGCGCGGCGGGCGGCACGCGGGACAGCATCATCACCCGCTCCGAAGTGTCCTCTGGCGGCGTGGTCGCCCTGGGCACCGCCACCGCCCTGGTGAACATCGACAGCGATGTGAAGGTCCAGATCGGCAAGAACGCCCTCATACGGGCCCGCTTCAGCACCGTGAACATCATCGCCGACGCCTCCCAGGCGGGCGTGGAGACCAACGTCAGCGCGGACGCCTCCGGCCTGGGGGTGGCCCCCAACTCCACCGCCAAAGTGAACACCAGCCTAAACGCCGACGTGGCCATCGCGGGGACCGCCGGCGAGCGCGTGGTCATCGAAGGGCGGGATGTGGAGATCATCGCCCGCAACGGCGAAGTGGATATCTACACCTACACCTACGCCAAGGGCTCGGCCCTGGGCGCGGCGGTGAACGCCCTCAGCAACCCCAAGACTACTCTGACGGCGGACGTGAACATCGCCGGGGCCGACATCACCGGCCACGACAGCCTGCACATCTACGCTTCCACCAAGCCCGCCTATCGGGACGCCAACATCGACGTGCGCGCCACCATCCAGCTGAATGCGGCGGGCGAGGCCCTGGCCAAGGCCGGCGGCACCACCACCGCCCACTCCACCACCGTGCTGGGCAGCGGCGTCATCCTGCGGGGCGCCACCGTGGCGGTCACCCGCTACGGGTTCGACCGCAGCCGTATCCGGCGGGACGCCCGCAAAGGCGGCTTCATCATCAAGGAGACCAGCACCAGCCACCCCTTCACCAGCGACGGGACCGTCGCGGTGAACGGCGGCACCGCGCTCTATCTGGGCGACGCGGCGGGCGGCGTCTACATCGACATCTCCGAGCACAAGGGCCAGCTGACGGTGCGCCAGGTGGGCGTCAAAGAGCCGGACAGCTACTACGCGGTCAACGGCAACACCGTCACCCTGCGGGACATCAGCAACAACCTGCCCGGCGTGGCCGACTTCACCCACGACGGCAAAAACGCCACCGGCAGCGTCATCGTCTACAACCAGGCGGTGCTGCCCCGGGTCATCATCACCAACAGCTCGGGCTTCGACGTGCAGCTGAACGGCATCTACGTTTCCAACAGCGGCTTCATCCAGCCCTCCGTGTTCGGCATCAGCCACACCATCAACAATGTGGCCTACGACAAGCCCGAAGTGCGCACCGAGTTCAGCGGCACCGGCGGCGTGCAGGTCAGCGGCTTTGTGTCCAACACCGACGGCCATGTGGAGTTCGTCTGGACCGGCGAAGAGGGCGGCGCCCTCACCGGTGTGGACAGCGTGGCCGACATCTCCTCCGGCGCCACCGTGTCGCCGGTTTGGGCCCATGACCTGCTGGTCAAGGGCGCGGCCAGCGTGGGCACGGCGAGCCAGGCCTTCAACGCTTATGTGTTCTCCGGCTCCAATGGCGTGGTGAACATCGAGGCCAGCGGCGACGTGTTCGTGAACATCGTGCCGGTGACCCTCATCATCGTGGATAAAGACAACAAGGAGCTGGAGCGCCACGACGACCCGGTCTACATCGAGCGGGTGGTCTCGCTGAACGGCAACGTGGAGATGGACCTCCAGGAAGGCGTGCAGGCCACCATGATCGCCGGCACCACCACCGTCACCATCCCGGTGCCCGGCACCCTGAGCTACATCACCACCGTCACCGTGGAGCTGGCCTCCAACTACACCCTCACCGGCAAGGACGTGCTGGACTACTACCTCCAGGGCTACGACGCCGCCGAGCGGCTCTACCGCTACCTGCTGCCCAACGGCACCCTGTTCTACATGGACGCCTGGGGCAATGTCTCCCGCATCGAAGAGGGCGGGGCCGAAACGTCGGTGGGCGACTTCGAGTTCGTGAAGGACGCCTCGGGCAATGTGGTGGAGATCAAGCTGAGCGAAGGCATCTCCATCAACCTGTCCACCGGCTATCTCACCGTGGAAGAGGACGCCTCCTACGAGGTGCTTCTGGAGGCCATCAGCGCCAGCTGGTTCACCTCCAAGGGCCTGCTGCAAGGCGGCGGGGAAGCCCGCATCCGTCTGGTCACCGCCGAAACGGTGACCGGCCCGGGCGGCGAAAACCTCACCGACGAGGACACCCTGAAGGAAATGGACGTGCAGGTGATTTTGGCGCTGAGCACCGCCGACATCGACTACTATTACCTCAGCGGCCTGCAGCCCACCATGGACGCCATCACCGGCGCCTCCGACAAGACTTACTACTACTTCCTGCTTCATGACAAGAAGAGCGACAGCCTGCGGTTCTACGCCTTCACCGGCGGCAGCACCGAGACCCAGGACGTGGAACAGGTGAACAAGGACACCTTCAACAGGGAGCACCTCAACATCGCCGATGGCAGACCGGTGACCAACACCCTCAGCGACGGCGTGACCTATTACGAATCGGCGTTCGACGAAGAGGCACGCCTGCACGAGCAGCGCTGGGGCACCCACCTGAGCAAGGTGCGGGATGACGCGTCCGCCGACCCCTTCACGGTGACCAATTTCCTTGGCACCGGCTACGAGGTGGTCTGGAACTACGACAACACCATGACCATCGGCGGCGCCGCCATCGGCCTGGTATACATCCCGGGCCTGGGCTACACCGTGGCCCCCGGCCAGACCCTCACCGGCGACGCGGCGGCGCTGTGCCAGGCGCTCAACGGCGTCTACTGGATGCCCAACGTGGAGCGGACGGTGGAGAGCAGCGTGGAAGTGGATGGCATCACCTACACCGCCAACGGCAAGGAGAACGGCAGGGACGTGTTCAACTTCGCCGAATTTGCCTGGACGCGGCTCAACACTGATGGGGGCAAACCCACCACCCAGAAATATTCGGTCGGCACCTACACCATGTACAGCTACTCGCTGCAGTTCACCTATGTGAAGATGCAGCCGGTGACCTCCAGCCTCTCCACCGAGTACTACACCAGCGGCGTGAAGTACACCGGCTTTGACGAAGAGATCTACGAGAGCCCCGACGGCACGCTGTACGAGCACTACGACGTGATCCGGGACGAATACACCGGCAAGCTGACCCCCGAGGCCGAGTACCGGCTCATCAGCCAGGTGTATTACATGAAGAACGCCGCCGGCAGCCGCGTCACGGTGGACGGCCAGGAGATCTGGTCTTACCTGAGCGAGGCCACGGCCCAGACGGTGAACGGCAAGACCTACTTCCTGGTGGACAGCCACTCCGGCAGCGGGCTCTACCTTGAAAAGGACGCCCAGAGCGGCGCCTTCACCCTGGTGCGCCAGAGCACGAGCGCTCCCGAGACGGTGCTGCCGGAAGACGAAAACTACCAGCACGACACCGGCAAGGTGACCTTCACCTTTGAGGTGGAGGGCGAGGACGTCACCGTCACCCTGACTCCCGACAACGCCGCCACTGGCGAGACCGAGTATGAGGGCCAGACCGGCAGCGACGGCAAGACCTACACCATCGTTTATATCCCCGGCGAAGACGGCGCGGCGGGCAAGTGGTATCTGCGCACCGCCGGCGAGAGCGGCACCACCGACACCGGGCTGGGTGACCCCGCCAAGGTGCTGGCAGACACCGGCTGCGCGGTGCTGAACCGCTATGTTTACGATGCAAGCGGCAACCCCACCACCGGGACCACCGGCTTCCTGCTGAACGGCGTGCAGGCCTACATCGACTTTGCGCCCGGCAGAAACAAGACCGGCGTCAACTATCAGATCGGCACCCTGAACGGGGAGGGCACGCTGGTGCCCAACGCTTCGGGCCTGTATGTGATCTGGGACGGCAGCCGCTATCTGCTGTTCGACCCGGCGACCATGTTTGAAATCTACGACACCGAAAACAGCGGTCTGGCGGCGGAACTTGTGGAAAACAAGGAAGCCACCGGCAACACCCTGCTGAGAGCCGAAGACGGAACGGTGTTCACCAACGCCGCGGGCGAAACGGTGTATCTGAACCAGATGGAAAAGGGCAGCTACAGCACCGCGGAGGACGTCTCCGACGGTCTGCTCATCCTGCGTCCCGGCAGCCCTGTGGGCGACGATGAGGAGCCCACCGTGCTGGTGATGGGCCCGCTGGAGGACATCCCCGTCAAGGAGATCACCCTGCCTGCCAACAATCAGGTGAACGGCGGCGGTTACCGCGTCACCGACACCCTCTACCTCACCAAGAGCGGCCTGGTGCTGACTCTGGTGCTGAACGCGGACGGTCAGGTGACCTTCAGCGCCAAGTTCGACGGCGTCACCTACACCTCTGACAAGATCATCGCCACCGGCCTGGGCAACCTGGGCACCCTGCGGGAGTACACCCTCAACGAGGAAGGCAAGCGGGTCTACACCGTGAACGGCAAGGCCACCGCCTACACTCTCAACGGCGACCAGCTCTCCTATATCGACGAGAACGGCCAGCTGGTGGTGCTCACCCCCGAAGAGAGCATGGCGATCCTTTACGAGGCCATGCCCGAAAACAACGACGCCAGCATCACCATCAAGGCGGGCGAGGAAGTGTATCTCGAACGCCTCACCGACCAGATCGCCAAGGACCTGGCGGGCAATTACTACTATTCCGAAAACGGCGAAAGCGGCTGGATCAAAGCTGAATTCACACAGCAGACCGGCAGCAAGACCTACAACTACGCGGGACAGGACCACGAACACCAGCTGAAGGGCACCGTGAGCGTGGGCGGCACCGTTTACCTCACCATCTCCGAAGCGGTGGACGCCAATGAGACCAGCGCCACCTATGGCCAGACCATCCTCTACTACGAGCTGGACCAGAAGGAGATCCTGGTGGGTTCCGACGGCAGCGTCACCCTGCTGGGTGAAAACAGCCGCACCCTGAAACTGGAGCCCAACGCCGAAGTGGAGTATCTGTTCGGCTATGTGAGCGCCGGCGAAGACCTGGACGGCGCCGACCCCGCAAACAAAAAGAGCGTCACCATCCAGCTGAGCAACGAACAGGGTTCTCTGGTGGACGGCGACACCGTGACCGGCCATGAGGACGACACCGACATCCGCACCAACGGCGGCGACGTGATTATCCTGGTGCCCAAGAGCGCTGCCGGCACCATCGGCACCGCGCTGGACGCGCTGGAGATCGACATGAACGGCGGCGCGCTGGTGATCCGGAGCTACGTCCCCGGGCAGGAACCTGTGGACGAGATCGTGATGGATACCTTCATCAACTCCAAGGAGGACGTGACCCTGAAGCCCACCGTGGTGGACGGGGCCGAGTTCCATGTGGACACCGAAGGCAGCATCACCGGCGAGACCCTGGACGTGGTGAACGGCGGCACCGCCGACCTGGATGCCGACGGCAGCATTTCCATGGGCGACATCACCGCCGGCGGCGGCAGCACTGTGGACTTCGACGCCGAGGGCTCGGTGGAGACCGGCGACATCACCGCCGGCGATGGCAGCACCGTGGACATCGACGCGGGCGAAGACTACACCGGCGGCGACCTGGAGCTGACCGACGGCTCCGAAATGGATATCAATGCCGG
>NZ_DBGFPE010000022.1:0-38086 GCF_048526665.1 Candidatus Allofournierella excrementavium | reverse complement strand
CCCCCGCCGCCGCCGCCCTGGCGGCTCAGGGATTCGCCCAGGCCTGCAAGGCGCGGCAGGCGGTAGCGCAGAAGGGCGAGTTCCGTCTGCACCTTGCCCTCGCCGGTGACCGCCCGGCTGCGGAAGATCTCCAGGATGAGCATGGTGCGGTCGATGACCTCCACCCCCAGCGCGTCGGAGATGTTGCGCAGCTGGCTGCCGGTGAGTTCGCCGTCGAACACGGCGGCCTCGGCGCCCAAATTTTCGCAGGTGAGGCGCGCCTCCGCCAGCTTGCCCTCGCCCAGAACGGTGCCCGCCTCGGGGGCGTCCTTTTTCTGGATGAGGCTGGCCACCGCCTCCATGTTGTTCGCTTCGCACAGCGCCGCCAGTTCGTCCATGCTGCGCTCGGCGTCGAACTGGCCCATGTCCAGCCCCAGCAGCAGCACCTTCACCGGCGGGGTGTTTTGTGTGATCTGTTCGCTCATTGTTTCACCTCAAAGGCGTTTTTTGCCTTTCTTCCTTTTTCAGACAGTATGAACGGCAGGCCATGGGCGTGCCGTCGGCTTTGTGACAGGTGGCGGCGTGGTCAAAGCGCCAGCCCGCCTTTTCCATCACCCGGCCGCTGGCGGGGTTTTCCACCGCGTGGCAGCAGCCCAGCCAGGCTCCGCCCACCTCGTCGAACCAGAAGTCCCGCACGGCGGCCAGCGCTTCGGTGGCATAGCCCTGCCCCCAGAAGGCACGGCCCAGGCAGTAGCCCGGCTCCCACGCCCCGGCGGAAAAATCCAGCCCCGGCGCGCGCCAGGCTTCCGGGCTCTGCTCCTCGCCCAAAACAAAGCCGATGGTGCCCATCAGCGCGCCGTCCGCGCGGCGGCGGATGCCCCAGTTGTAATAGTCGGCGCTTTGATACAGGCACTCCCAGGCGGCCAGCAGCCGAAAGGTCTCCAGGCTGTTTTTGTGGGCGGGCCAGCGCATGAACCGGGCCACGGCCTCGTCGCCCGCCCAGTTTTGGAACATCTCCTCCGCGTCCACCGCGCGCAGCGGCGCCAGCGAAAGGCGGGGCGTGAGCAGGGGAACGGTGCCCAGATGGCGCATGGCAAGGCCCCTCCCTTCGGTGCGAGATTTCCTCCATTATAGTGGCGGCGAAAAGCCTTGTCAAATCCGGCGGCGGGGTTTGAAAAAATCAGGGGGTCTGCCTCGTTTTATGAACAAGACGTCAAAACCGGCAAGCGCTGCCCCAAAGGAGAGACCCCCATGCCCTGTGTTTACATCCTTCTCACCCGCACCGACACCCTGTTCGCCCAGCTGCTTCACGGAATGGGCGGCAACCGGTACACCCATGCCAGTCTGGCGCTGGACCGGGACCTCGGGCGGATGTACAGCTTTGCCCGGCGCTACGAGCCCTTCATGCTGCCCGGCGGCTTCATCCGGGAGAACATCCACGCCGGGGTGTTCGGCCGCTGCGGCGGGGCGGACAGCCTTCTGCTGGAGCTGCCGGTGAGCCGCGCCACCTACGAGGCCATCGAGCGGCAGATGACGGTGATGGCCTCCGCCGGTTCCTGCTGGGACTACGACGTGCTGGGCCTTGCGCTGGCGGGGCTGGGCATCCCCCACGTGCGGCCGGGCAAATATTTTTGCAGCCAGTTCGTGGCGGATGTGCTGGAGCGCACCGGGGCGCTCACCCTGCCCTGCCACCCCAGCCTCATCCGCCCGGAGGATTTTGCCCGCATGCCGGGCTTCCGGGTGGTCTACCGGGGGCCGCTGGCCTGGGCGGACCGGCGCCGCCCGCTGCCCGCCGCGGCGTGAACATAAAAAGAAAAAAAGAGCCTGCGCGCCGCGCAGGCTCCTTTTTTGAGGCGTTTATTTGTTGAACACGTCCAGGCTGGAGGTCTTGCCGGGGTACAGGCCCATGGGCTCGTAGTGCACAACGCCCACGCTCACGATGTGGGTGCCGTTCTCGGCGTTGAAGTCGTCCAGATAGGGCTGATGCTGGAAGTAGTTGGCGTCCAGGCTGCCGTCTTCCACGCCGGTGTTGGGCATCACATAGTCGTCAAACTCCACGATGTCCAGGGTGACGTTGTGCTCGGCCAGGATGGGGGCCACATGCTCCAGAATTTCCGCATGGGGGCTGGGGGAAGCGCCCACCTTCAGGGTGACGGGCTCGGCGATCTCGGGGAACTCCAGCTCCTGCGCGCCCATGGGCATGACCACGCCGTTGTAGTTCTCGGCGATCCAGTTCTGGGTGTCCTCGCTCATCAGGGCGGCCAGCAGAGCCTGCACGGCGGGCTCCTCCTCGCGGCCTTCCTTGACGCACAGCACGTTGCCGTAGGTCTGGGCGGCCACGCTCTCGGCGTCCTCGGTCACCAGAACGGTGTCGCCGATGCCCGCGCCGGAGGCGTAGTTGCCGTTGATGACCGCGAAGTCCAGGTCAGGCAGGCTGCTGGGGAGGTTCGCGGCCTCCATGGCCACGATCTTCACGTTGTAGGGATTGTCCTTCACGTCACGCTCGGTGGCCTCCAGGCCCACGCCGTCGTTCAGGGTGATGATGCCCAGGTCCTGCAGAAGCAGCAGGGCGCGGGCGCCGTTGGTGGCGTCGGCGGGGATGCCGATCTGCAGCTGCTCGCCGGAGGAGCCGCAGGCGGCCAGACCCAGCGCCAGGCACAGGGTCAGAGCCAGTGCAACGATTTTTTTCATGTTCTTCTCTCTCCTTTTTCTGTTGAGTGTATCTCTTAAAGCGTCCGGCACCCCTCTGCGCCGGGCAGCCTTAAAACGAAGGTTCAGCGGTTGCGCTTGTCCGACTTGCGGGCCAGAAAGCTGCACACGCTCTGGATGATGCAGACCAGGATGACCACCAGCACCACGGTGGCGTACATCACGTCGGTCTGATACCGCTGGTAGCCGAAGCGGAAGGCGATGTTGCCAAGACCGCCCGCGCCCACCGCGCCGGTGACGGCGGTGTAGCCGAAGATGGTGATGATGGTGATGGAAAGGCCCCGCAGCAGGCTGGGCACGCTTTCCACCAGCAGCACCCGGGTGATGATCTGCCAGTTGGTGGCGCCCATGCAGCGGGCGGCTTCCACCACGCCCTGGTCGATCTCTTCCAGGCTCTGTTCCACCATGCGGGCCACGAAGGGGGCCGCGGCGATGGCCAGGGGCACGTTGGCGGCGGTGGCGCCGATGGAGGTGCCCACGATGAGCCGGGTGAGCGGCAGGACGAAGAAAATCAAAATCATGAAGGGGATGCTGCGGAAGAGGTTCACCAGCCAGCCGAACACCGCGTTGAAGGTGGGGGCGGCCATGATGCCGCCGGGCTTGGTGGTGGTGAGCAGCACGCCCATGGGCAGGCCGATGAGGTAGGCCGCCAGGGTGGGCACGAAGGTCATGTAAAGGGTCTCCAGCGTGCCCTCCCAAAGAAGGTCGCCGTATTCTGCAAAGAACTGTGCCATGGTGCTCACACCTCCTCTTTGCCCAGCAAAAGCCGGGCCACTTCGCTTTGGGGATTCTCAAAAATCTCGGCGGTCTCGCCCTGCTCCACGAACAGGCCGTTGTCGATGACCACCATCCGGTTGCAGATGCTGCGCACCACCGCCAGCTCGTGGGTGATGATGATGATGGTGACGCCCAGCTTGTGGTTGATGTCCTTCAAAAGTTCCAGCACGCTCTTGGTGGTCAGGGGGTCCAGGGCGCTGGTGGGCTCGTCGCACAGCAGCACCTGCGGCTTGCTGGCCAGGGCCCGCGCCAGGGCCACACGCTGTTTCTGCCCGCCGGAAAGCTGGCTGGGATAGCTGCCCGCCCGGTCCGCAAGGCCCACAAGCTCCAGCAGCTCTTTCACCCGGGCGTCCACCGCGGCTTTGTCGTATTTGTCCAGCTTCAGGGGGAAGGCCACGTTCTCGGCCACGGTCTTCTGCATCAGCAGGTTGTAGCCCTGGAACACCACGCCCATCTGCCGGCGGGCCATGCGCAGGTCCGCGCCGGAGAGGGCCGCCAGGTCCCGCCCGTTGAGCAAGATCTGTCCTTCCGAGGGCTTTTCCAGCAGGCACAGGCAGCGCAAAAGGGTGCTTTTGCCCGCGCCGCTCATGCCGATGACGCCGAAGATGTCGCCGTCGTTGATGGTGGCCGAGGCGTTGCGCAGCGCCACCACCTTGCCGCTTTTTTCGGTGAATACTTTGCCTAAGTTCTTGATCTCGATCATGTTTTTTCTTCTCACTCCAACCCGGTATTGGCCCAAAGGGCAAACAAAAAAGCCCCCGTCCCTGCATGACAGCAAGGACGAGAGCTTATAAAAAGCTTCGTGGTACCACCTTGGTTCGCCGTTTCCCTCGCGGAAAACAGCCTTTGCAGCTGCGGCGGCAGATGCCGGTTACAGCCTGGCGCTTTAACGGGCGCACCCGTCGCGGATTTAAGGCTCCTGCCCCTCACCCGCGCGACTCAGAGGCCATGTTCGATTTCCTGTGCCTTGCCCGCTTCCACCTGACCGGGCTCTCTGGAAAAGGCCGATGCCGAAAATCTACTCTTCTCGTCAACGTCTTTGCGTATATGCATTATGATACCCACAGCGGCGGGGTTTGTCAAGCACTTTTTTCAGAACAGCGCCGGCACCAAGTTGCCCAGCCACAGCCCGAGGGCGTAGGAAGCGGCGTTTGCCACAAAGGCGTAGAGCACCGGGTGGCCCTTGCCCGCCTGCGGCTTGAACGCCAGCCGGAACACCACCGCCTCCACGATGAACACCGCCAGTTCAAAGAGAGGATAGAACACCCACATGGCAAGCGACCCGGAATAATAGGCGGTGAGATTGAGAGCCAGGTTCAGCGCCAGCTGGGTGGCCAGATTGGTGATGAGCAGCACCCGCAGGTGACTGCGCTTGAGGTAGCCGAAGGGCAGGGCGATGAGCAATTCCACCGCCAGCGTGAGCACAAAGCGGACGGCAAGGCCCAGCGCCTCGCCGGCGTAGTCGTAGTTCTTTTGGGCGGTGACGGCCTGCACTTCGCCCGCCGCCGGGTCAACGCCGGAAAGGTCCACCCGGTAAACGGCGGAATAGGCGTAGCGGTCCAGCGTTTCGGTCACGGCGTAGCCGCCGCTCTCGGGGAACCAGAACAGAATCTTGAAGTGCTTCGGGGCCATGTAGCTCCAGGTGGCGGGCGCGTCGTCCTTTACCTGGGCCTGCCATTGCAGAAAGTGGTAGCCGTCCGCGTCCTCAAAGGCGGCGAAGGCCTCCCAGGCGGGGTGCTCCTCGGCGGCGAACCAATCCGGCGGCTCGCTGCCGGGCAGGTTCCAGGGGCCGATGGAGGTCTGCTCCGCCAGCAGGGTGACCCAGCACTCCCCGGAAAGGCCCGCGGTCTGCACCTCCACGGCGGGCTTGGGCCCCATATCCGCGAAGGCGGCGAAGGGCACCGCCAGCGCCAGCGCAAAACAAACCAGCAGGGAAAGCAGTCTCTTTTTCAGCATGGGTCACGCCTCCTTTTCTGCCCTCATCATAGCACGGCAGAGCGGGAAAAACAGCCTCTCGCGGCCTTTTGTAACGGCTTTGTCACAAGAAAAACGGGCGCTCCCCGAAAGGGAGCGCCCGCAAAAGCAGCGATTTATTTCTCTTCCCAGATGGGCTCCTTCAGCATCCAGCGGCCGAACTCGTCCTTGTAGAAGATGTCCCGGTTGTAGAACTTGTCGATGACGGCCCAGAACTCCGCCTCGCTGTAACCGCAGAACTCGCAGAAATCCCGCACGCTCAGCGGGTCCAGCGCGCCGTCCCGCTCCTTGATGATGGGGATGGCCTCCTCGCGGGTCATCATGCCGTAGCGGATGTAGCGGGCGGTGTAGTCGGTGGCGGCGGCGTGGCCGAACTTGGGGTACTTCAGCCAGCTGTGCACCAAATACGCGCGGCTGTCGATCTGGTCGAAGTTTTCGGCGTGGTGGGTGCGGTCCCACTCGTGGGTCAGGTCGTGGAAGCCGCGGCTCTTGGCCAGCTGATAGTTCTTGTAGCTGTTCCAGGGCAGGAAGTAGCTCAGATAGAAGGGGTCCAGCTTTGCCAGCTCTTCGGCGGTGGGGGCCTTGGTCAGGGCAAGGTCGTTCTCGCTCACGCCGTAGCTCAGCAGCTCCTCGGTGGGGAAGCCCACCGCCACGCCGTTCTCGATCTGGCCGCGGGCGGAGTAGGTCTCCTCGTCGGCGTTGCCGCCGTACTCAAAGCTCACGTTCTCGCCGTAGCACAGCAGAGGCGTGTTGAACTTGAGGGCCATGTGCAGGGGGAAGGTGTAGATGAGGCGGTCCACATACCAGGTGGGCTTGCCGTACTTCTCAAAGAAGGCCCGCATCAGGGTCTTCTGGGCCTTGATGTTGGGCTTGCAGCTGATGATGGTGCAGCCGAAGGCCTCGGAGATGTTCTTCAGGTTGTGCTTGCCCGCCTCGGTCATGGGGAAGTTGTCCTCCACGCTGAAGAGGATGGGGTTCATCTTCATGACCTCTTTCAGGATGTAGACCTGGAAGTGGCTGTCCTTGCCGCCGCTCACTGCCACGGCGCAGTCGTAGCCGCCGGGGCCGTTCATGCCGCGGTATTTGTCGCACAGGGCTTCAAATTCCTTCCAGCGGGCGTCCCAGTCCACCTTGGAGCGGCTCTCGTAGTGGCGGCAGGCGCTGCACACCCCTTCCGCGTCGAAGGTGATGCCGGGCCGGGTGTCGGGCATGGTGCATTTTTTGCAGTATTTCACGGGTGGGTACCTCCCTGTAAAAAATCAAATGGTTCCAACGGCGTTATTATACCACGGCGGGTGGCAGATTACAAATCCGTATCAGCCAAACTGTTTGCGGCATTTCGCCAGCAAAAAGCCCAGCAGGCAGAGCCCCTGCACGCCGATGCCGGCGATGGTGGCGTAGGCCGCGCCGTAGATGTCAAAGGCGGAGAGCAGCGGCACGCTCACCAACCCGGCGGCGGCAAGGCCCGCCAGATTGCCCAGGATGAGGCCGCGCATGTCCCGGGCGATGGTGAGCAGGTGGCACAGCACGGTGGAGGCCACGGTGCAGACGGTGGCGACCACCAGCGGCTGCAAAAGGGGCGCGTAGTCCAGAATTTCCGGGCTGGTGGGATAGAGGATGGAAAGGCCCCACCGCCCCAGCAGCGCCACACCGGCGGCCCCGGCGGCCCACATGGCGGCCAGCGCTGCCGCCAGCAGCACAAGGCCCCGGAAATAGCCCGCTTTGTCCTTTTTGTTCCAAAGCCGGGCAAAGGTGGTGATGAAGGGCACGAACAGGTAGATGACCGCCACCTGCAAAACGAGCACCGGCAGAAACACGTTGTTGAAATAGCTCATCTTCACGGCGCCCAGCACCCGCTCGCAGAAATAGCGGGGCACCGAGGGGATGGCGGTGTTCACCGCGGCGTACACCGCCAGCGGCGCGCACTCGGCCAAGAGGGCCCACACGCTGCCGCCCTCCCGGTTTGCAAGGTCCGCGTATCTGCGGGCCAGGGGCAGGTCCACCGCCAGCACATAGACAGCGTTCAGCGCGAACAGCGCCGCCAGGGTGAGCACAAGGTTGCCGGTGAGCACAAGGCCCAGGGTCACCGTGCCGGCGGTGACAAGGCCACGCACGCCGAAGCTGATGCCCACCACGTCCAGCCGCTCGGCCTTTTGCAGATAGCCGTGCCACACGTCGGACCAGCTCTCGATGAGGCGGTAGGCGGTGTAGAGGGCAATGACCCAGCGCTGCTCGGCGGAATAGCTGTTGATGAAGGCGAACACAAGGCAGCCCGCGCCCGCCGCCGTCAGGGTGACGTAGCGGCTGGCGAGGTAGGTGCGGTCGGCGTATTTGCCCGCAAGGTCGGACACCTGGAAGGTGCGCATGCCAAAGCTTGCCACCGAGAGGCAGACGTTGGCGATGGTCATGGCGGTGGCCAGCATGCCGTTGGCGGCAACGCCCGCCAGCGCCGTGACCAGCAGGTTCAGCGCCGCCTGGCACAGATAGAACAGCAGGCTGCCCGCCGTGTTGAACAAAAGATTCTTGCGCAGCTGGGGGTTCAAAGCGCCGCCTCCTTTACTTCACAAAGGGCGCGATGCGCGCCTCCATGGCCTTTGCGTCGGCCTTCGGGACGTATGCCTTCTCCACATAGCCGTAGATGCGCTGGGCGAAACCGGCGAGCCCCTTGTGGAAGAAGAACACCTTCTTGGGGGGCAGGCGCAGAGCGAACAGGATGTGCACGCCCCAGAGAGCGAAGAACTTGAGCCAGTTGAAGTGAGGCGTGAAGCCCTCGCCCATGGGCTTGTCCCGCGGCGGCTCTTTGTACACCTGCTCCAGCAGGTCCGCCATCCGTTTGTAGGCGGGGACGGGGCTGGGGTCAAAGTAGCCCTCGATGACCTCCTTCGCGATGGGGAAGGGGGGCTCATCCTCGGCCATGGCGGCGGCGAAATCCTCGTAATTGGTGACGTACTTCGCCCCGGCGTAGATCACCGGGTCGTACTCGTGCTCGATGGGCGCCGGCCGCAGGATGTGGCAGCTCTTGCCCGCCATGTACACCTCGGCGATGGCGGTGCTCATCCAGATGGAGATGGAGTCCGCCGCCACGATCCACTGCTTCACGCTGTCGGAGAAGATGACGTGGAAGTTGGGCCGCTTTTTCGCAAGGTCAGCCAGCGCGGGGCTGTTCCACTCGCTGGGATGGCGGCGGTAGACCAGCTCCACCTCCGGGTGGTCGGCCAGATACCGGTCGAACCAGTCGAGAGTCTCGGCCATGCTCACCCGGTTGGTGGCGGCAAAGCCGGAAAAATCGGTGCCCGCCATCTCGCTGAGCTCCTTGACTTCGGCGTCGGTCATGCTGGCGTAGCCGAAGCTGGAGATGTAAAGGTGCAGTTTCTTTGCGGGGTCCAGGCCGTGCTCGGCGCAAAGCTGTTCCTTCGACTTGAAGTAGCCCGCAAACTCCGGGCGCAGAAAGTCCATCATCACCGCGCCGGTGACGGGGGTGTTCTTTTCCTCCATGCCGTGGGCGATGAGCCGGTCGGCGGTGCGGCGGCCCCAGCAGGTCTGCACGCACTTTTTGGCGTTGCCGTTCATGTTGAACCAGTCGCCCGCCTCCTGGGTGTCGCTGAGCATCTGCTCCCAGTGGAGGTTCACGATCCTGTCGCACCGGCCGATGTTGTTGTAGACGTGGCTGTTGATGGCCTCGTTGTCGTACATGCAGCTGGAAATGAGCACCTTCGGCTTTTTCCAGGTGAAGTATTTCAGCTTCTTGCGGTCCAGCAGCTGGCGGATCTCGGCGGTGTAGCCCCGGCGCTCCAGCTCCAGCTTCAGCAAAAGGTCGCTCTCGTACTCCCGCACCGTGTGCTCGTAGAGGATCAAAAAGTCAAGACCCATTCCCGGTCCCTCCTGTGTTTATCCGATGTCGGTGAACAGCTGGTCCACCCACTGGGGCAGGCCGTAGCGGGTGTCCAGATGGAACCCGTCGAAGAACTGTTTGTCGTCGTCAAAGTCCGGGCGGTTCGCCCACTCGTAGTCCAGCACGGAAAAGCCGTATTCCCCGGCCCATTCGGCAAGGCGCGGCAGAAATTCGGCGGCCATGGCCTCGTCGATGCCATAGGGCATGCAGGCGTCGGTGAGCACGATGTCCGCCATGGGGGGCAGCACAACCGTGAGCTTCACGCCCTTGTCCCGGCAGGCGGCGGCCATCTCGCAAAAGCGGGCCAGCTGCTCCTCGTTGAGCCGCCAGCCTTTGCACCGGGGCACAAGGGCTTCGGGGTAGGTGGCAAGGCGGGTGTGCAGCTCATACACCGTGCCGTCGGGGCCGGTGTAGTCCTGGGGATACACCCAGTCGCCGGTCTCCTCGGCGGCCCCGCCCGGGATGCCCCGCAGCCGCTCGGAGAGGGCGGTGAGCATGTTCACGTTGTATTCCAGGTTGAACATGTAGGCCAGGGGATTGTTCAGCGTCTTCTCCAGGGTGCTCATGCGGTCGGCGTCGTAGGTCTCGGTGACGGTGTAGAAGGAGAGGCCGAACACCACTTCCTCAAGGTCCGGGTTCTGCTCCAGCGCCCAGTTCACCACATCCACGCCCTCCCGCAGGGAGGCCCCGCCGAAGGCCAGGTTCTGCCAGGTGCGGCCGCTGACGGCTTCCACCTGCTCCATGTCGAAGTGGGCAAGGCGTGAGTCCCCCACGATGATGCGCTCGCCGGGGTCGGCGGCGTAGCTTTTCAGCCGGGCCACCGGGGCCTCGCTGGAGGTGGAGGCCTTGAGGCCGAAGTAGTTGTTGGGCTCGAAGGCGGCAAAGACGCAGAAATACGCCGCCACCGGCAGAGCCAGCAGCGCCAGCTTTTTCAGAATGTCGCGCATTCCCGCGCCTCCTTTCTTTTCTTCGTCAGCGCTCCGCGGCCCGATGCCGCCGGGCGCCGCTTAAAAACCGCCATAGGCGAAGCTTGCGCCGCCAAAGCCGCCGCTGGCCATGAGCAGACCGCCGAAGATGGCCAGCACCTGCGCGTAGTAGAGCGCCCAGCGCACCGCTGTCTTCTGGCTTTGCAGCACCAGCTCGGCGCTCTTGTTCTTGAAGCGGAAGGCCCGCTGCCAGTCCAGCCAGAACGCCAGCGCCAGGGTGAAGGCCAGAAAGGCGCACCACGCCGCCGCCATCATGTTCTGGGCGTAGAAGCCGTCCAGCACCGCCTGCCAGCTCTCGGCGGCAAAGCGCACGGGGCTCCAGTCCCGGAAAAAGCCCGCCAGAACGGCAAAGGCCTGCCCCAGGCCGCTGCCGCCCACATTGGAGCCGGCGGCAAAGAACACCATGCCGAAGGCCCACAAAAGGAATACGCCGGCCCGCTTGGCCCAGAGGACGCGGGCGGGGGCTTTTTTCTTGGGCTTGCCGAACTTCTGGTGGATGAGCTCCTCCCCGGCGCGGTAAGCCCCCTGCAAAAAGCCCCAGACCACGAAAGGCAGGGTGCTGCCGTGCCAGAAGCCGGAGACGAAGAACACGATGAACACGCACACCACCGGCGAAAGGCGGCTCACCCGCCGCCCGATGAGGGGCAGCCTGGAGGCGTCCGCCCAGACGAGGGGGGTGAAGAGATAGTCCTGCAGCCAGCTGGAAAGGCTGATGTGCCAGCGGCTCCAGAAGCCGGAGAAGTTGGCGGCGAAGAAGGGAGTCTTGAAGTTTTCGGGGATGTCCAACCCCAGCAAAAGGGCGCTGGCCCGGGCCATCTCGGAATAGCCCGCGAAGTCGAAATAGAGATAAAGGGTGTAGCCCACCGTGGCCGCCACAAGGGCCGGGCCGCCGTGGCCGGCGGCGTCGGAGTAGATGGGCTGGACGTACATCATGATGACATCCGCCACCGCCACCTTTTTGAAAAGACCCAGGGCGAACAGCTGCAGCGCCCGCACGGTGCGGGAGGCGTCAAAGCGGTGCTCGGCCCGCAGCTGGGGCAGCACCTGCCTTGCGCGGCAGATGGGGCCGGCGGTGATGGTGCCGAAAAAGCAGAGAAAGACCGCAAGGTTCACAAAGTTTTCTTCCGGCTCCATGTCGCCCCGGGCCACGTCCACCAGATAGCTCACGGCGGCGAAGGTGTAGAAGCTGATGCCCAGGGGGAAGGGCAGGGCGTGGAGAACGCCGGGGGCCAGGGGCAGCACCGGCAAAAGGAAGTTGAAGTATTTGAACACCGCCAGCACCGCCAGAAGGGCCACGACGGCGGCAGCCAGCAGCCGGCCCCTCTGCGCCTTTTCCCTGCGGGCAAGGGCGAGGGCCGCCCGCCAGACGAAGAGGCACACCGCCGCCAGCACCGCCAGCGGCACCAGCGGCCACGCGGCGGGCCAGTCCGCCCCGGTGGGGCGGTTCGCCCAGTAGAACAAAACGCTTGCCGCCAGGAGCAGCCCGTTCTGGAACCGGGCCGGGCAGACCTTCAGATACAAAAAGGCCGCCACGGGCAGGAACGCAAAGTAGGAAAAACTCTGAAAACTCACCCCGGCGGCCTCCTTTCAGCGCAAATGCGGGCAATATCTAAATTATTATATCTGTTTTGCGCGGCGGTGTAAAGGGCGCAGGCGGTTGAAATCCGGCCGTAAATGGGGTATACTGTTTTTGTGTGATTTTGTGAAAAACCGGGCCCAGAGCCCGTCATCAAAAAAGGAGCGCAAGTATGGCACATACCGTCATGGTCACCGGCGCCGACGGCTTCATCGGCAGCCATCTCACCGAGGAACTGGTCAAAAAGGGCGAAAAGGTCAAGGCCTTCTGCCTGTATAACTCCTTCGGCACCTGGGGCTGGCTGGACACCCTGCCTCCCGAGATCAAGAACGAGATCGAAGTGTTCATGGGCGACGTGCGCGACCCCAACGGCGTGCGCCACGCCATGGAGGGCCAGGAGATCGTCTATCATCTGGCGGCCCTCATCGCCATCCCCTTCAGCTACCACAGCCCCGACAGCTATGTGGACACCAACATCAAAGGCACCCTGAACGTGCTGAACGCCGCCCGTCAGGTGGGCACCCGGCATCTGCTGGTCACCTCCACCAGCGAGGTCTACGGCACCGCCCAGTATGTGCCCATCGACGAAAAGCACCCCTACCAGGGCCAGAGCCCCTATTCCGCCACCAAGATCGGCGCGGACCGGCTGGCCGAGAGCTTCTGGCGCAGCTTTGAGCTGCCGGTCACCATCGTGCGGCCCTTCAACACCTACGGCCCCCGCCAGAGCGCCCGGGCGGTCATCCCCACCATCATCACCCAGCTGCTGGCGGGCAAGACCGAGATCAAGCTGGGCAGCCTGACCCCCACCCGCGACTTCAACTACGTCAAGGACACCGCCGCCGGCTTCATGGCCCTGGGCGACTGCGAGGCCGCCATCGGCCAGGAGGTCAACATCGCCACCGGCGAGGAGCACTCCATCGGCGACCTTGCGAACGAGCTGATCCGCCAGATCAACCCCGAGGCGAAGATCGTCTGCGACGAGCAGCGCCTGCGCCCGGAGAACAGCGAGGTCAACCGTCTGCTGGGCGACGCCTCCAAGATGCGCGCCCTCACCGGCTGGAAGCCTGCCTACACCTTTGAGCAGGGTCTGGCCGCCACCATCGAGTTTCTGCGCGGCAACATGGAGCGCTACAAACCCGACGTCTACAATCTGTAAAAAAGGCCCGGCTGCCGCCGGGCTGTTCCGGCTGCCGGGCGGGCCCTCGCTGGAGGGGCGGCCCGGCTTGTGCCGTTTTTAAAGGGCCCTTTGCAAAGGGGGCCGCAAATCGAGCGAACGAGGTCATTCCGTGCAAAACGTGCTTTCAAAACATTTCAGGCGGCCGCCCCGCCCGGTGCTCATCGCCCTGGGTCTCGTGGCCGCTCTTGCCGCCGCCGTGGGCTTCATGTACTACTGGCGGGTGGTGTATTATCTCGACAACCGGGGCGTGCCCGCCCTTTTGCTCTACGGCGCGGCGGCGGTGTTCGTGCTGGCCGCGGCACTGTCGGTCTGGGCCGGCTCAAAGCTGCGCAGCTTTGACGCAAAGGCCGCGCTGGCCATCGTGCTGTGCGGGGCGCTGTTCTGCTTTGCGAACCCGCCTTTGCAGGTGCCGGACGAGGCCGCCCACTTCCTGCGCAGCTATTCCTTGAGCCAGGGCCGCCTCACCTTCGACCACGACCGCCTTTATCCCGACGACGTGGCAAAGCTGGTGGAGAGTTTCCCCGGCGCGTGGGTGGCCGCCCACACCAGCCAGGGCCTCACCTACACCGAGGAGGGCGAGGAGCGCAGCTACACCACCGCGGGCTACGCCCTCAAGCAGCGGGGGGAGAACGGCCGGGTGGAGAGCATCGCCGACGGCTTCGCCGCCTATTTTGACGGCGAGCCCGCCGAAGAGGCGGTGGGCGAGCCCTATTTCTTCATGACCCTCTCCATGCTGCCCCAGGCGCTGGGCATCCTGGCGGCCCGCATCCTGGGCTTCAAGGCGCTGGGCTGCCTTTACGCCGCGCGGCTGGCGAATTTGGCGGCCTATGCGGCGCTGTGCTGGCTGGCGCTGAAGAACTGCCGGCGCTACAAGCCGGTGTTCACCGCCTTCATGCTGCTGCCGCTGAGCCTTTACATGGCCGCCTCGGTGAGCTATGACGCAACGCTGCTGGGCTTTTACTATCTGGTGGCCAGCTTCTACTGCAAGGACGAAATTCTGGACAGGGACATCGCCGTGTTCATCGTGGCGTTTCTGATGATGAATCTGGCCAAGCCCTACATCAGCCTTTTGTGGGTGGTGCTGCCGCTGGTGCTGCCCCGCCCGGCCTGGAAGACCCGGGTCAAAAAGTGGCAGCTGGCGGTGGGCTGCCTTGTGGGCGGCCTTGCTTTGGGCAAGCTGTTCGACTGGTACGGCACCGCCTTCCGCTTCAACTACCCCTATGTGGGCCGCCAGATCGAGGGCGCGGCGGAGGTGCCCCAGCTGCTGGGCATCCTGGCCAATCCCTTCCGCTACGCGGCGGTGCTGCTGGGCACCTTCTATGAAAACGACTTCTTCCTGGGCCAGCTGGGCGTCTTCGGCGCGCTGGACCTGGAAGTGCCCTTCATCAGCCTCGTCAGCCCGCTGGTGCTGCTCTTCGCGGCGGCCCTCTCGGTGCACGAGAAGAGCAGCCTCAAGCCCATGCCCGCCTTTGGCCTGGGGGCGCTCAGCATCGTCTACATGGCCGGCGCCGCCACCGCCATGTACATCACCAGCACCCCGGTGGGCATGATCCGCATCATCGGGCTGCAGGCGCGGTACTTCCTGCCCGCCTTTTTGATGCTCTTCGTGCTGGCAGCGGCCCTTTTGAGCCATGTGCTGGAGCCCCGGCTCGCCTCGGGGCAGGCGAAAGCCCAGCGGGTGGCGCTGGGGGTCTCGGCGGCATTCGGGGCCTTTGGAGCGGTGCTCTTGTTCCAGCACTACTTCATCGGCCCGGTGTACGTCATCAGCTGAAAACCAAAACGAAAGGGGGCGGCGCGCTTGCCGCTGCTCAGTGGGATACTGGCGCTTTTGGCCATCAGCCTTTACAGCGCCGTGCTGGCCCGCCGCTTCAAGCTGGACGCGGGCCTGCTGGCTCTGCCGGTGATCGCCGGCGGGGCCGTTTGGCTGTGCCTTTGGGGCATGGCCGGGCTGCTCAAGGCGGGCAGCTGGGCCTTTTATCTGGCCGCCGCGGCGCTGGCGGCGTGGCTCCTCTTCAAAAAAGAACTTGCCGAAACGCTCAAAGAGCTCCTCACCCCCGGCTTCATGGTGTTCCTTGCAGCGGCGGCCCTTTTCCTGGCCGTGTTCGCCGTCACCCAGCCCATGTTCACCCAGACCGACGAGTTCAGCCTCTGGGGCTCGGCGGCAAAGCTGACCAAGCTCCACGACATGCTGCACCCCGGCGCGCCGGGCAACCTTCTGGCCCGCACCGCCACCCCGGCGCTGATGCTGGTGAGCTATCTCTTCCAGTTCTTCGGCGAGGGCTTCTCCGAGTGGTCGGCCTATTTCGCGCTGGACGCCCTGCTGGCCGCCGCCGTGGCCGCTGTGGCCAGCCTGCCCCGCCGCTCCAAAGCGGGGGCGGCGGTGGTTGCCGCCTGCGGCTTTCTGGTGCCGTACTTTTTCAGCGCGCCGAGCCTCGGCGGCATCTCCAACGTCTATCTCTCCTTCATGGGCGATCTGCCCCTGGGCTTTGTGTTCGGGGCGGCGGTGTGCGTCTATTTCTCCCTGCGTGAGCGGCCCGCCGCGGCCCTCGCTCTCACCGCCCTGCTGGCGGCTTTTCTGGTGCTCACCAAGGACGTGGGCCTTGCCTACGGGTGCATCGTGGTGGGCCTCGTCTGCGCCGACCGGCTCTTCTGCGGGCCGAAGCGCAAAGCCCCCCGCCGCCTGAAAGACGCTCTGCTGGCCCTGCTGGCCATTCTGCCCGGCGGCATTGCCTACCTCGGCTGGAGCCGCTATGTGGCGGCGGTGACGGGCCTTGGCAAGACCACCGTGGGCAGCGAGATCCATGAGGTCACCCAGGGGCAGGCCATGGCCGAGGGCGTGGCTCAGCTGCTGGGCTTTATGGAGCCCACCGAAAAGTTTGCCCAGGTGCGGGACGCGATGTTTGCCAGCCCCTTCACCATCCCGGTGTGCCTTCTGGGCGGCGGCGCGCTGGCCCTGGCCCTCATCTGGCTGGTGCTGGCCGCGGCGACGCTGGCCGCGCCGAAGGGCGAACGCCTGCGCCCGGTGTGCCTGGGCGTGTTCGGCACCCTGGCGCTGGGGGCCTTCCTCATCTTCCACCTGTTCCTCTACGTTTACAACTTCCGCGAGACCGACGCGGCCAATCTTCAGGACTACATCCGCTACATCGGCCCCTATTACATGGGCTTTTTCCTGATGGCGCTGGGCCTTCTGGCCCGGTATGCCGCCGCCGAAAGCCGGGCGGCAAAGCTGGCGGGCGCGGTGCCCGCCGGGGTGCTGCTGGGCTTCTGTGCGCTCATCGTCTGGCGGGGCATGCCCACCGCCGGCTTCTGGAACTATCCTCACTCGGTGTACTCCGTGCGCCAGGACGTGAAGGAGCGGGCGGAGACGGTGAACGGCCTGCTGGACTGGGATGACACGGTGCTGCTCATCAGCCAGGGCGACACCGCCATCCGCTGGAATTACTACGGCTTCGAATTGAACGCCACCCTCGCCCGGGGCTTCGGCGGCTTCGGCTACGGCCACGAGGGCGACTACAACTGGGACACCACCCACATGAACCTCGTCTCGCCCGAGGCGGCGGGGGAGGGCGCGCCGGAGGTTTACAGCTACCAGACGGTGGCGGACGCCGACGATTTGCGGCTGTTCCTGCTGGACAAAAAATACACCCACGTGCTGGTGGATGCCAGCGATGATTACATCGCCGACGTGATCGGCCCCGCCTTCGGCTGCGAGGGCCTGCCGGACGACAAGCCCGACGAGCCGGTGCTGCTGGCCATCGAGTACGACGGCGACACCGTGCGCTGGACCCGGGTGGAAGGAGGCGCGGCATGAAAAAATTACGACCGCTCCTCATCGCCTGGGCCGCGGGGCTGGCCCTCTGGCTTCTGCTGGGCTGTGTGAGCCTTGCCAAAACCGCTTGGTACGCCGGGCAGGGGCTGGCCGCCACCCAAAGCCTTACCGCCGAGGACTTCACCCCGGTGGGCATCCAGCCCTACGACGCGGGGGAGGAGGGCCCGTGGTACATCTCCACCGACGGCGACCCCCAGCTTTTGTGGCAGGGCGAAGCCTATCTTGACACCGTGTGGCTCTTTGTGGAGCACGAAAGCCCGCCCCAGGCGGTGATGCTCTACTGGAAAACGCCGGGCCAGACGGACTTCTCTCCCCGCCAGTCGGTCTACGGGGTCCAGACCGCCCCCGGCGTCTACTCCTTCGATCTGGGCGGCGTGAAGGTGAGCGAGGTGCGCATCGACCCGGACAGCCAGGGCGGCGTGGTCACCCGGCTGGACGGCGTTGTGTTTGACCCGGACCTCTCCCCGCTGGCGGCCTTCCTGCCCGGCGCGGGCGAAGGGATGCTTCTGCTGTTCGTGCCCCCGCTGGCGCTGGCGGTGTTCTGCCAGCTGCGCCGGGCGCTGGGCGCTCTTTTGAAAAAAGACGATCAATCCAACTAAAAGCGAGGTCATAACAATGAGTGAGTTCATTCCCCTTTCGGTGCCCAACTTCTGCGGCAACGAGCGCAAATATGTGGACGAGGCGCTGGAGGGCGCGTGGGTGTCCACCAGCGGCGCCAAGGTGGGCGAGATGGAAGAGTGCATCGCAAAGTATGTGGGCATGCCCCAGGCGGTGTGCTGCGCTTCCGGCTCCGCCGCCCTGCATCTGGCGGCGCTGACGGCGGGCGTGAAGCCGGGCGACGAGGTGATCGTGCCCGCGCTGACCTTCATCGCCTCCGTGAACCCCACCACCCGGTACGTGGGCGCTCAGCCGGTGTTCTTCGGCTGCGACGAGACCGCCACCATGGACCCGGACGCTGTGGAGGACTTCTGCGCGAACCAGTGCGAGCTGAAGGCGGACGGCCTTTACAACAAGCGCACCGGGGCCAGGGTCTCGGCGCTGGTGCTGGTGCACGTGTTCGGCAACATGGCGGACATGCCCCGCTTTCTGCGCATCGCGAAGGACTATAAGCTCACCCTCATCGAGGACGCGGCCGAGGCCCTGGGCACCAAGTACACCGAAGGGCCGCTGGCGGGCAAATTCGCCGGCACCATGGGCGACGTGGGCGCTTACAGCTTCAACGGCAACAAGATCATCACCACCGGCACCGGCGGCACCCTGGTCTCCAACCACCCGGAGTGGACCGAGCGGGCAAAGCATCTGTCTACCCAGGCCAAGACCGACCTCCTGCAGTTCAAGCACGACGAGGTGGGCTACAACTACCGCATGACCAACATCGACGCCTGCCTGGGCCTTGCCCAGATGGAGCTGCTGGAGGGCTTCATTGAGCACAAGACCGCCCGCTACGAGCAGTATAAGGCCGCACTGGACGGCGTGAAGGGCTTTTCCATGCTGCCCTTCCGGGAAGGCACCCGCTCGAACCACTGGTTCTACAGCCTGCTGCTGCCCGACCGCCTGGAGCGGGACGACGTGATCGCCCGCCTGCAGGCCCAGGGCATCCAGACCCGCCCGGTCTGGTCCCTCATCAACGAGCAGTGCGATTATGGCTCCTGCGAGACCCACGCCATGGACGTCGCCCGGGAGTACCGCCGCCGCATCGTGAACATTCCCTGCTCCACCAATCTCACCGAGGCCCAGTGCGCCCGGGTGATCGAGGCCGTTCTGGCCCTGTAAAGAAACCACAAAACAGAAGGGAGGGCCTGCCGTGGCCTGGGGCGAACTGTTCGGCCTGCTGGTGATGCTGGCGGCCCTCTTCGGCATGAGCGCGGTGCTCGCCCGCCGCGCCGGCGTGGGAAGCCCCGCCGCGCCGCTGGCGGCGCTGGCCCTGGCGGAACTGGTGCTTTTGGCATCGGGGCTCCTGGGCGTTCTGCGCCCGGCGGGCCTTGCGCTTGCGGCGCTGGGCCTTTTGGGCGGCGGCCTTGAGGCCGCGCTGGCAAAGAAAAAAGGCGCGGCCTGCCCCTTTGCGGCGGCGCTGGAAAGCCCCGCCGCAAAGCTGTTCTGGGCTGCGGCGCTGGCGCTGGCCGTGGGCCTTTGGCTGCTGCGGCCGGAGTTCCTCAACTTTGACGAATACTCCTTCTGGGGCACCGCCGCGAAGCTCACCTGCCAAAACGACGCCCTTTACACCGTCTGCGACACCGGCCTGCCCTGGCAGATGACCGAGCTGGCCGCCCTGCCGCTGGCAAGCTGTTTCTTCCAGCTGTTCGGCGCTTTCGCGCCCTGGCGGGCCATCTTCGCCGCCGACCTGCTGATGCTGGCGGCGGTGGCCGCCGCCGCGGGCTGCGCAAAGCGCGCCCGGCTGGCCTGCCCGCTCTTTCTGGCGGGCCTCAGCCTGCCCACGCTGGTCACAGTGGCGGGCCACACCGCCCTTTTGAACACCGCCTGGCTGGAGTTTCTGGGCGATCTGCCCGCCGGCATGCT
The DNA here is from genome assembly GCF_048526665.1 of Candidatus Allofournierella excrementavium. Classification (NCBI taxonomy): domain Bacteria; kingdom Bacillati; phylum Bacillota; class Clostridia; order Eubacteriales; family Oscillospiraceae; genus Allofournierella; species Candidatus Allofournierella excrementavium. The sequence goes on along the minus strand of NZ_DBGFPE010000022.1, from coordinate 18,670 downwards.
CTTCGGCGGGGCCGCGGCCTTCTGGCTGGCGGTGAGAGACGAGGGCCCCGCGGCCCGGTGGCTCACCCTGCCGGTGCTGATGCTGGCGGCGAACGTGAAAAGCAACACTTTTGTGCTGGGCCTTGCCGCGGCGGGCCTTGTGGCGCTGGACGCGGTGCTGTTTGCCCCCGGCGGAAAGCGGGGAACAAAAGGTCTGGCCGTCCGGCTGGGCTTCGGCGCGGCCTGCCTTGCCGCGCCCACCGCCCAGTACCTTCTCTGGAACAACTACATCGCGGGCCTTGTGCGGCAGAATGCCGCCGCCGGCGGCATGGGCGACACCGCCTCCGCCAGCCTGCCCGCGGTGGTGGTGAATGGCGTCAAGCTGCTGCTGGGCCTGCCGGTGGAAAGCTACTTTGAGGCCCGCAGCGACCTCTTCTGGCAGTACGGCAGCGCCATGACCGACGCGTTCTGGCACCGCAAGGTGTCGGTGTTCGGCACCGGCGCGGCGGTGGCGGCGCTGACGCTGGCGGTGTTTTTGTCCGCCGTGCTGCTGGCGGCGGACAAACGGGCGCGGCTGCGGGCCGCCCTCTTCGCCGCGGGCAGCAGCGTGTGCTTTGCCGGTTACTGGCTGATGCTCTGGCTGAGCTACGCCTTCCTATTAAAAGACTCCACCCCGGAGAGCCTCGCCAGCTATCCCCGGTATCTCGCTTCCTATTACACCGGCTGGCTGCTGCTGGCGCTGGCGGTGCTGGCGGTCAGCTGCGCTTCGGCGAAGCGCCCGGTGTTTGGCCGGGCGGCGGCACTGGCCGCGGGCGCGGTGTTCGCGGCGGCGCTGGCGATGGGCACCGAGCCCCAGTTCACCCTGCTGGGGGCGGGCGGCGGCGAGTATGCCTCGGTGCGCGGGGAAGTGGCGGTGGCGAAGGCCGCGAAAGAGGCCATCGAACCGGGCAGGAAAGTGTTCCTCATCCGCCAGGGGGACGAGGGCTTTTCCTGGTTTTTGTTCAATCAGCAGCTGTGCCCCGCCCTTGTCTACGGCGAGGGCGGCGCCACCTACGGCGAACCGGCGCTGGTGGAGGGCATGGCCTACGGCGCGCCCTACACAAAAGAGGAGTTCGCCGCCCTGCTGGAAAAGGAGCAGGTGGACCTGCTGCTGGTGAGCCGGGTGGACGACATTTTTGAAGAGAGCTACGCCGGCCTCTTCACCGACGGGCTGGCCGCCGCGAAGGCGGGCCCCGCCCTCTATGAAAAGGGCGAAGCGGGCTGGACGCCCGCCGCGTCCCTTGCCGGGGAGGTGACGGGATGAAGCGGCTGAAAAAACTTTGGGCGGCGGCGCGCCGCCGGCCCTTCCGGGCGCTTTACGCCCTGGGGGCCTGCCTGCTGGCGCTGACTCTCGTGGGCAATTTCGCCCTGGACCAGCTGCTCTATGCCGCCGGCCTTTTGAAAGAAAAGACCGTCACGCTGGAAAACACCGGGCAGTACACCCTCGTGAACATGGAAAACGCCGGCGGCGTTCTCACCAGCACCACCGGCGACGCCCAGCTGCTGCTGAATCCCGGCACGCTGGTGCGTCGGCTGCGCCTTGTGGCGCGGTACGAGGGGGAGGCCTCCGCCGAAAAGGACCTTTATTACCATCTGCCGGGCTTTGGCTACACCCCACGCCTGCGGGTGTGGCCCACGGCGCAGCCGGACGGCAGCTGGCTCTACACCCTGCCCCGGTTCGCCGGGCAGGGGCTGCGGCTGGACCTGGCGGACACCGCCGGCGTGGCGGTGGAACTCACTGCCATCGTGCTCAACGAGCGCCAGCCCTGGCAGGAATACTTCATCCCGTCGCCATGGCAGCTGTTCTGGCTGGCGGTGCTGCCCGGCCTTGCCGGGTGCGCGCTGACGCTGAAACGGGAAAAGGGGGAAGACGATTGAAACTGGAAGAACTGTTCATCCGGGAGGACGCCACCATCCTGGAGACCATGAAGCAGCTGGACGAGACCGGCCAGCGCATCCTCTTCATCGCGCCGGAGGGCAGGCTGCAAGCGGTGCTCACCGACGGCGACCTGCGCAAGTTCCTGTTGCGGGGCGGCAAGCTGGAGGACCCGGTGCGCCTTGCGGCGAACTACAGCCCCAAGAGCCTGCCGCTGGAAGAGCGGGGACGGGCCAAGTCCATGCTGGAGCGGTATTATATCGACGCGCTGCCCCTTCTGGACCGGGACGGCAAGGTGGCGGACGTGGTGTTCGCCACCGGCCTTGACGTGGACAACCGCAAGCAGGCGAACATCCCGGTGGTGGTGATGGCGGGCGGCCTTGGCACCCGGCTTTACCCTTACACAAAGATCCTGCCCAAGCCCCTGATCCCGGTGGGGGAGAAACCCATCTGCGAGCTCATCCTGGAGCGCTTCTCTGATTTCGGTTGCCGCCGCATGGTTTTGGTGGTAAACTACAAAAAGAATATGATCAAGTCCTATTTCAACGACCTGGAGGACCTGCGCTATCAGGTGGAGTATGTGGACGAGACGGAATTTCTGGGCACCGGCGGCGGCCTGAGCCTTTTGAAGGGCAAGCTGGACGGCACCTTCTTCTTCTCCAACTGCGACACCCTCCTGGACGTGGACTACGGCGACGTGTATCAGTACCACAAAAAGCACGGCAACCTCATCACCATGATCTGCGCCTACAAGCACTACACCGTGCCCTACGGCGTGGTGGAGATGGGGGAGAACGGCGCCATTGCCGCCATGCGGGAAAAGCCGGAGCTGAACTTCCTCACCAACACCGGCGTTTATGTTGTGGAGCCCCAGGTGGTGGAGGAGATGGAGGAAGGCCGCAAGGTGGGCTTCCCCGATGTGATCGACGAATACCGCCAAAAGGGCCTGCCGGTGGGGGTGTATCCCATCAACGAGTCTGCCTGGATGGACATGGGCCAGATGGAAGAACTGGAAAAGATGCGCCGCCGCCTGGAACAGCAGGCCTGACGCGCGCGGGGAGCTTTGCGTATGGAACTTTTTTACAGCTATCTGTCGCTGGCGGCGCTGGCGGGCTTTGCCGTGCTCATGGCGCGGCGCACAAAGCTGCCCGCGCCGCTTGCGCCCTTTGCGGCGCTGTGCGCCACCATGGTGTGGTTCAGCGCCGCGGGCATGCTGGGTGTGCTGGCGGCGGCCGGGTGGCTCTATTTTGTGCTGGCGGCGGCGGCCTGGGTGCTCGCTTTCCGGCCGGGGGCAAAACAGCCTGCCTCCGCACTGAAAGCCCCCGGCTTTGCCGCCTTTTTTGTGCTGTCGGCGGCGCTGCTGGCCTTCTTCGCCTGGCGGCAGCCCATGTTCTCCACCTGGGATGAATTCTCCTTCTGGGGCACCGCCGCCAAGATCGTCAAGACCAGCGGCGGGCTCTATGTGAACGCCGACATCGGCTGGGCCTGGGTGGGCACCCACCGCCCGGCGCTGGTGGTGCTGGGCTGGTTCTTCCAGTTCTTCGGCGAATACGCCGAGTGGCGGGTGCTGGCGGCCTACGACATCCTGCTTCTTTCCATCTTTGCCGCCCTCACCGCCGGCTGCGAAAAGGGCAAGCCCCGGCAGTGGGTGCCGGCGCTGGGCTTCGGTTTTCTGCTGCCCTTCGTTATCACCCTCTACGGCAGCGTCACCCGCCCCACCGACCTTTACGCCTCGGCCCTCTCGGACATCCCCCTGGGCCTGACCTTCGGCGGCGCGCTGGCGGTCTATTATATCAATGAAAAGAAGGCGCTGTGGCCCAGTGCCCTGGCGCTGGCCGCCCTGTGCCTGGAAAAGGACACCGGCTTTGCCCTGGCGCTGGTGGCGGCGGGCCTCATCGCCGCCGACGGGGCCTTTGCCCTGCTGATGGAAAAAGCCCCCCTGCGCCGCTGGGCAAGGCCCGCGGCGGGCTGGGCCGGGCTCTTCGTCACCTGCGGCCTTTCCTTCTGGAGCTGGCAGAAATACCTCGCGGTGGCAAGCGCCGCGGACACCTCCAACGTGGGCGGCACCGAGGAGATGGGCATGGCCGAGATGGTCATCACCGGCGTGAAAGAGCTTTTGGGCATCGGCCGCACCGAGAAGTTCACCACCATCATGGGCGGCCTTGTGCGGGCGCTTTTCACCTCCAAAACCACCATGGTGGGCCCCTTCGCGGTGGTCATTGCCCTGGCGGCGGCCATGGCAGTGGGGGCGGCCATCCTCACGAAAGACAAGGCCCTGCGCCGGCAGGCGGGCCTCTTTGCCCTGCTGGGCACGGCGGGCTTCGCGGCCTATTTCTTCTTCATCGGCCTGACTTATGTGTATGTCTTCCGGGACGAAGTGTCCGACGGGCTGGTGGGCTTTGAGCGGTATATGTACCCCTATCTGCTGGGCTGGCTGCTGGCCTCGGCGGCGCTGGTGCTGCGGGCCATGGGCTCCGAGCGCATCCAGGGCCTGCTGCAGACCGGCTTTGCGGTGATGACGCTGGCGCTGGCGGCGCTGGTGTGGCTGCGTCTGCCCTTCAGCCTCACCGTGTTCGGCGGGGGCGACGCGGCATACGCCGAGCGCTGGGCCACCCGGGACGAGGCGGCTCAGGTGCAGGCGGCGGTGCCCGAGGATGCTCACATCTTCTTTGTCAGCCAGGGGGACGACGGCAGCCGCTGGTTCCTCTATTCCTACGAGCTCTACCCCTGGTATCTGGATTACAGCGGCAACGACGGCCAGGGCGGCGGCGGCACCTTCGCGCTGCCCGGGGCGCTGGAAGAGGACACCCTCTATTACCACCCCTACACCGCCGAGGAACTGCTGGAGTGCATCCGTGACCGCGGCTGTGACTATGTGTTCGTGGAGCGCAGCGACGACCTCTTTGCCGACGGCTACGCGGCTCTGTTCAGCGACGGGCTGGCGGGCTGCGGGGAGCAGTCGGCGGTGTATGTCTGGAACGAGAGTTCCGCCCAATTTGACTTTGTCTGCAATGTGGGGGCCGAAGGATGAAACGAGTGTTTGCATGGGCGGCGGCCCATCTGGTGGCCGCCTGCTATCTCCTGGCCCTGGCGCTGTGGGCGCTGTGGGCCTTAGGAAACGCCGGGTGGGACGCCCTTGGCTTTGCCACCGGGCGGCTGACCACGGTGGAGGTGCCCCTTTCCTCGCTGCAAAGCCAGGACGTCGCCCTCACCGACGAGGGCCTCTGGGTCACCACCGGGGCCGATCCCCAGTTCCACCTGGAACTGGGCCAGCCGGTGCGCAGCGTGCTGTTCGCCACCGACGCGCCGGCCTCCGGCTTTGAGGGCTACTGGGCCGACGCGGGCCAGGACTTCAGCCTGCGCCGCCGCGTCTGGGCCGGGGAGACCGGCAGCGGCGTGCTGCTGGTGTTCCCCGAAGCGGCGGACACCCTGCGCATCGACCCCGCCGCCGGGGCGGGCGTGGTGCTGGCCGAGGGCGAAAACGCCGCCCTCACCGTGAACGCGCCGGTGGCCTTCTGGCGGTACTTCGTGCCCCGGGCCGGGCAGGCGCTGGCGCTGGCCGTGCTGCCCGCCGCCGCGGCGGTGCTGGCCGACCTGGGCCTTTTCTGGAAAGGGCGGCTTTTGAAAAAACGGGGCTGAGCGCCCCGCCGCGAGAGGTTTGGAATGGAACGAGCAAAACGCTTTTTACAGGGCCGCCGGGGCCGTCTTTTCATGGCGGCGGGGGGCATGGCGCTCATCGTCTGCGCCGTCTATGCCGCCTGCGGCTTCTGGCCCTTCGGGCCGAACTCGGTGATGACCGGGGACCTGAACAGTCAGTATATTCCCTTCTACGCCCATTTCTATGACGCGGTGCGCGAAGGCGGCAGCCTTTTCTACGCCGACGACCTGGGCCTGGGCGGCGGAGCCTTCGCCCTCTTCGCCTACTATTTCGCCAGCCCCTTCGCCTGGCTCTATCTTATCGTCGCGCCGGAATTCTACGGCCAGCTGTGCTGCATCGTCTACGCGGCCAAGGTCATTCTGGCGGCGGCGGCCTTCTGCTTTTACCTTGAGCGGCGCTGGGGCGGCGAAAACGGAAAAGCCCTCTGGCTGCCCCTGTGCTGGTGCTACGGCCTGATGGGCTACGCGGTGGCCTATGCCCAGAACGTCCTCTGGCTGGACGCAGTGCTTTTGCTGCCGCTGGTCTGCGCCGGCATCGACCGTCTGCTGGCGGGCAAAGGGGCCGTGGGCTTCTGTCTGGCGCTGGCCGCGGCTATCCTCACGAACTTCTACATGGGGTATATGCTGTGCATATTCTCCGTTTTGTATTTCGCCGCCGGCCTTGCGGCGGGCTCGCCCCGCCCCGGCGGAAAGGCGGCGCTTTCGGCCTTTGGCCGCTTCGCGGCGGCGGGGGTCACGGCGGCGGCGCTGGCCGGTGTGGTGCTGCTGCCCGCGGTGACCGAGATATTGCAGGTCAAGAGCACCGGCCTCGACCTCTCCGGCGGCGGGCAGTTTTCGCCGCTGGAACTCATCCAAAAGTTCTTCACCGGAAACTTCGTCTGGGCGGACGTGCAGAACGGCCTGCCCCCGGTCTACTGCGGCATGCTGGGCCTCGGGGCGGCGCTGCTCTATTTCTTCTCCGCCCGCCTCCGGCAGGAAAAGCTGGTCTATGGGCTGTTCGCCGCCCTGCTGCTGGTCAGCCTCTGGTGGAGGCCGCTGGACCTTGCGTGGCACGGCTTTGCCGCCCCCAACTGGTTCCCCTATCGGGAGAGTTTCCTGCTGGTGTTCCTGCTGCTCACCCTGGGCGCGGGGGCCCTCACCGGGCCGCTGAGCCTGAAAAGGGGCCTTGCCGCCGGGGCGCTGGCGGCGGCGCTGGGGGTGCTGGTCTATTTCTTCCGCGCCGAGACCTACGGCCGGCGGCGCTGGCTGCTGGCCTGCTGCCTGCTGGCGGCAGGCATCGGCCTCGTTTGGCTGTGGGGCCGCCTCAAAGGCGGCAAAAAACGGTTGGCCGCCCTGGCCCTGGCCGCCCTCATCGCCGGGGAGCTGGCGCTGAACGGGTACTGGGCGCTGCGCCTCTTTGAAGCCTACCCAGTGGCGGATTACGCTGGCTTTGTGCGGGCCGGGCGGGCCACCGTGCAGGCGGTGAAAAAAGAGAACACCGAAGACTTCCGGGTGGAAAAGACCTCCTTCCGCACCCTCAACGACCCCATGCTGCTGGGCTACGACGGCTTGACCCATTTCAGCAGCGTGCAGGACGGGGCCTCCTCCATTCTGCTGATGGCCCTGGGCTACCGCAACTACGGCTCCAGCTACGGCTATCTTTCCGGCAGCACCGCCGCCGCCGACAGCCTTCTGTCGGTGGGGTGGTTCCTGGCGCAGGAAGGGGATGCGGTGCCCACCCACTTTGAAGCGACGGATGTCGCCGCCCCCTGGCAGGTGTACCAAAACCCCAATGCCCTGCCCCGGGCGCTCTGGTCGCCCTCGGACGCGGCGGCCTTCAAACTGGCCGACGGCCTCGACGCCTTTGAGGCGGCCGAGACCCTTTACACCGCCCTGCTGGGCGAAGAAACGGCCTTGTTCGCCCCGGTGGAGAGCGCCGGGAGCGGCGCGGAATTCGACCTGACGATGCCTGAAGGCGGCATCCTCTACGCCATCTTTTCCGGCGCGGGGGCGGACGTGCCCCTGGCGGTGAACGGGGAAGAGAAGGGGGCTGTCCTTTCCATCGACCGTTCGGCGGATGCCGCGGTGGACCTGGGCCGCTTTGAGGCGGGCCAGACCGTAAAGGTGACCTTGGGCGCGGCGGTGGACTGTGCACGCTTCGCGGTGCTGGACGAAGAAGCCCTGGCCGCCGCCTGTGAGGAACTGCGCTCGGCCGCGCCCGCGGTGACAAGCTGGGCGGACGGAGCCATCGAACTGGAAACCAGCGCACAGACGGAGGGCCTTGCGGTGCTCACGGTGCCCTACGACGACAACTGGCGGGCCGAAGTGGACGGCGCGCGGGCTGAAATTCAGAGGGCGGCGGGAGCGCTGATGGCGGTGGAACTGTCCGCGGGCAGCCACACCCTCACGCTCACCTACACCCAGCCGGGCGCGGCGGCGGGCCTTGGCCTGACGCTGGCGGGGGCTCTGGGCCTCGCGGCGCTGGCATTCTGGCAGAAGAAAACAAACGGTAAGGAGCGATAACAATATGCAGGACGTTCTCATCATTGCCGAGGCGGGCGTCAACCACAACGGCAGCCTGGAGATGGCAAAGCAGATGGCGCTGGCGGCCAAAAACGCCGGGGCGGACGTGGTGAAATACCAGACCGCCGTGCCGGAGCTGGTGGTGTCGAAATTCGCCCCCAAGGCCGAGTATCAGAAGGCCCAGACGGGGGACGGCGAGAGCCAGCTGGAGATGATCCGCCGGCTGCACTTTGACTTTGAGGGCCACCGCCAGCTCAAGGAGTACTGCGATTCCATCGGCATCCAGTACCTTTCGGCGGCCTTCGACCTGCCCAGCGTGGAGTTCTTGAAGGAGCTGGACCTGCCCTTCTTCAAAATTCCCAGCGGCGAGATCACCAACCTGCCCTATCTTGAGGCGGTGGCGGCGGCCCAAAAGCCGGTGGTGCTCTCCACCGGCATGAGCACCCTGCCGGAAATCGAGGACGCGCTCTCCGTTCTGGAGGACGGCGGCTGCCCCGGGGTGACGCTGCTCCACTGCAATACCGAGTATCCCACCCCCTATGAGGACGCGAACCTGCTGGCCATGCTGGAACTGGCGGACCAGTTCGGCGTGCCGGTGGGCCTTTCGGACCACACCCCCGGCTGGGAGTGCGACGTGGCCGCGGCGGCCCTGGGCGCGGTGGTCATCGAAAAGCACTTCACGCTGGACAAGACCCTCCCCGGCCCCGACCACAAGGCCAGCCTGGACGTGCCCGAGCTCACCGCCATGATCAAAGCGGTGCGCCACACCCAGGCCGCCCTCGGCACCGGCCGCAAGGCGGTGACCGCCAGCGAAGCCAAGAACAAGCCCATCGCCCGCAAGAGCATCGTGGCCGCCAAGGCCATCAAAAAGGGCGAAGTTTTCACCGCCGAAAACCTCACCACCAAGCGCCCGGGCGACGGCGTTTCCCCCATGCGCTGGCACGAGGTGCTGGGATGTGCGGCAAAGCGGGACTTTGCCGAGGACGAGCCCATCGAACTGTAACAAAAGGAGGAGAGGGCCATGGAACAGCCTCTCATCGCCGTTGTCACCGGCACCCGGGCGGAGTACGGCCTGCTGCGCCCCGTTTTGCAAAAGCTGGCCGCCCGGCCGGACGCGAAGCTGGCCCTGCTGGTCACCGGCGCGCATCTGTCCCGGCGGCACGGGGCCACGGTGAGCGAGATAGAAGCGGACGGCATGCCCATCGCGGCGCGCATCCCCATTCTCTTTGAGGAGGACGAGGGGCCCCTTTCCACCGCGCGGGCGGTGGAAAGAGCCATCCGGGGCTTTTCGGAGTGGTTCGCTGAAAACAGACCCGCCTGCTGCCTTGTGCTGGGCGACCGCTATGAGATACTGGCCGCCGCCGAGGCCGCGGCCTTTGCCGGCGTGCCGGTGGCCCACATCAGCGGCGGCGACGTGACCCTGGGGGCCCAGGACGACTGGTACCGCCACTGCCTGACGAAGATAGCCCACCTGCACTTCCCCAGCTGCGAGGAGTCCGCCGCCCGGGTCATCCGCATGGGCGAAGCGCCCGCCACCGTGTTCAACGTGGGGGGGCTGGGGGACGAGAACATCCGACAGCTGGAAAAGCTGGACCCCGCCGCTTTGAGCGAGAGCGAGGGCTTTGACCTGACGCGGCCCTTCGGCCTTGTAACCTTCCATCCCCAGACGGCGGGCGGCGTGGACGTGACCGCCCAGATGCGCGCTCTGCTGGACGCGATGGACGAACTTACCCGCACCGAGGGCCTTGTGTGGCTGGTGACCAAGTCCAACGCGGACGCGGGCGGCCTTGCCATCAACGCCATGTGGGACGAATGGGGCGAACAGCACCCGGACACGGCGGCGGTGCGCGCAAGCCTTGGGGTCAAGCGGTATCTCTCCGCCATGGCCGCCGCGGCGCTGGTGCTGGGCAATTCCTCCAGCGGCGTGGTGGAGACCCCCACCTTCGGGGTGCCCGCGGTGAACGTGGGCGGGCGGCAGGAGGGCCGCCCCCTGTGCGAAAACGTGATCTGCTGCCCGGCGGAAAAAGAGGCCGTCGTCGCGGCGGTGCGCAAGGCTGTGAGCCCGGAGTTCGCCGCCGTTGCAAAGGGCGCGAAAAGCCCCTATAATGGGGGAGACACCAGCGGCAAGATCGTGGACATCCTGCTGGAACAGGTGCGCCGGCCCGGTTTCGGCGCGCCGAAAGTGTTTTACGACGGCCGGTAAGGCCGCAAACAATACGAACGAGGTGGAACCTATGGAACTTCTCATCGTGGGCCTGGGCAGCATGGGCAAGCGCCGCGCCCGGCTTTTGAAGGGCATCGACAAAAACATCGCTCTCTTTGGGGTGGACACCAGCCCCTCCCGGCGCCAGGAGGCGGCGGCTCTCGGGGTGGAAGGCTTCGAGAGCATCGACGCGGCGCTGGCGGCGAAAAAATTCGACGGCGCGCTGGTGTGCACCGCGCCCCTCTCCCACGCGGCCATCATCCGGCAGCTGCTGGAAGCGGGCCTGCCGGTGTTCACCGAGCTGAATCTGGTCAGCGACGGCTACGCCGAGAACATGGCGCTGGCAAAGGAAAAGGGCGTGCCCCTGTTCCTTTCTTCCACCATGCTCTACCGGGGCGAGACCCAGTACATCAAGAGCCGGGTGGACGCTTTTGAGAAGCCGGTGAACTACATCTACCACATCGGCCAGTACCTGCCCGACTGGCACCCCTGGGAGAACTACAAGAACTTCTTCGTGGGCGACGCGCGCACCGGCGGCGTGCGGGAGATTTTCGGCATCGACCTGCCCTGGCTGCTGGACACCTTCGGCCCGGTGAAGAGCCTGCACGCGGAAAAGGACAAGCTCAGCGAGCTGGAAATTTCCTACCCGGACAGCGTCTTTGTGACCCTGCGCCACGAGAACGGCACCAAGGGCATGCTGGCGGTGGACGTGGTGAGCCCCAAGGCGGTGCGCAACTTCGAGTGCTTCGGCGAAGGGCTGCACCTCTTCTGGGAGGGCAACCCCAAGAGCCTTTACGACTTCGACCACGCCAGCGGCGAGAAGAAGGCGGTGAACACCTACGCCAGCGTGGAGCACGACTCCCGTTACAGCGACAACATCGTGGAAAACGCCTACGTGGACGAGCTGCAGAACTTCCTCGGCGTGCTGGCGGGCAGGGAAGAAGCCCGTTACAGCTTCGAAAAGGACCTGGAGACCATCCGGCTGATCGAGGCCATCGAGGAGGCGTGAGACATGGGATTTCTGGACGGGCTGCTGGGCAGTCCCAAACGGGACACGCTGCCCAGCGGCGTGACGGTGCGCCACTTCCGCACCGCCTACAAGGACCGGCTGCTGGCCCATTTTGACGCGGCGTTTCCCGGCCGCGAGACCCTTCTCTGGGACGACGAGACCACCGGCATCGAGCTGGCGGTGATGAAGCCCACCGAGGCCGAGCCCTTTTATGTGGCCTACACCATCGGCATGAGCGCCGAGCCCATGAACCTGGACGACATGCCCAAAAACCGCCAGTACGAGTGGCTGCGCTGGGCGGAGCTGGTGATGTTCCTGCCCGGGGACTGGCCGGTGGACGAGAGCCGCTGGCCCGAGCACCTGAACGACCCGGAGGACAAGCCCGCCGCCTGGCCCCTGCGCCTGTTGCGGCTGCTGGCCCAGCTGCCCCGCAAGGGCAACACCTGGCTGGGGGCGGGGCACTCCATCCCCAACGGCGCGCCGCCTCACCCCTATGCGGAGGGCTGCCCCTTCACCGGGGCGGTGCTGTTTTTGCCCGGCGAAAAGAACGGCCCCAAACCCCTGGACGCGGTGAAGCTGGGCGCGGGGCGGCGGCTGATGCTCTACATCGTGGTGCCGGTGCACCCGGAAGAGATGCAGTTCAAGCTGGACCACGGCGCCGAGGCGCTGGAGGAAAAGCTGCGGGCCCTGCCCGGCGGGGCGGGCTTCATGGTGGATGACCGCCGCCCGTCTGTGGCGAAAAGCGAGGAGGCATAAACATGGAAGTATTGTTCGTGGGCCTTGGGTCCATCGGCACCCGCCATCTGCGCAACCTCTTTGAGGTGGCAAAGGAAAAGGGCATCGATGTGCAGGCGGACGCCCTGCGCTCCTCCATGCGGCCGCTGGCCGGGGATGTGGAGGGCCTTCTGCGGGCCCAGTACGTCAGCTACGACCAGCTGGGGCATTACGACGCGGCCTTCATCACCAACCCCACCCACCTGCACGCCCACACCCTGGCGGAGCTGGCGGGCAAGGTGGACTGCTTTTTCATCGAAAAGCCCATCTTTGAGGGCACCGGCTACGACCTGGCGCAGCTGGGCCTCGGGCCGGACCAGAAGGCCTATGTGGCCGCGCCCATGCGCTGGTGCGGCACCTTTCTGGCCCTCAAGGAGCGCATGCCGGACCTCAAGCCCTATTCGGTGCGGGTCATCTGCTCCTCCTACCTGCCGGACTGGCGGCCCGGGGTGGACTACCGCACCGTCTACTCCGCCCACAAGGAGATGGGCGGCGGCGTGACCATCGACCTCATCCACGAGTGGGACTATCTGGTGGACCTGTTCGGCGCGCCGCTGGAGGCCTATAACTTCAAGGGCACCTACTCCCATCTGGAAATAGACTCGGACGACCTGTCGGTCTACATCGCCCGCTACCCCAGCCTGTTGGCGGAGGTGCATCTGGACTACTTCGGCCGCACCTACCGGCGCACCATCGAGCTGTTCTGCAAGGAGGGCACCGTCACCGCCGACTTCGGCGCGGGCACCCTCACGCTGGAAAACGGCGAGGTCATCCACTGCGAGGAGCCGGTGAACCAGCGCTATCTGCGGGAGATGGCCTACTTCCTCGACTACGCCTGCAAGGGCGAAGGCGAGAGCATCAACAGCCCCGCCATGGCTCAGAAGGTGCTGGGCCTGACGCTGGGCGAAACCATGTGAGAGCCGCCCCAAACGACGGCGAAAAGGAGACGCATCATGAAAAAACTGCTCATCACCATCTGCGGGCGGGCCGGCAGCAAGGGCTTCAAGAACAAGAACCTCAAGACCTTCTGCGGCCGTCCGCTGGTCTATTACAGCCTTGCGGCGGCGGGCCTGTTCCAGGCAAGCCGCCCCGACGTGCAGGTGGACATCTGCCTCAACACCGACAGCGAAGCCCTGGCAAAGCTGGTGGCGGAACAGTACCCCGAAGTGGTCTATCTGCCCCGCTGCGAGGAGCTGGGCGGCGACCGGGTGCCCAAGATGGCCGTCATTCAGGACAGCCTTGCCCGCATGGAGGAGAAAAACGGCGCCTACGACTATGTGATGGACCTGGACATCACCAGCCCCCTGCGCACGGCCCAGGACATCAAAAACGCCTTTGAGCTGGCGGAGAGCCGGGAGGACCTGGACCTGGTGTTCAGCGTCACCGAGAGCCGCCGCAACCCCTACTTCAACATGGTGCGCCGCTGCGGCGATCACGTGGAGAAGGGCATCGAGAACGCCCCGGGCACCCCGGCCTTCACCGCCCGGCAGATGGCCCCGGAATTCTACGACGTGAACGCCAGCATCTATGTTTACCGCCGGGCCTTTTTGGCGGGCAACACCACCGGCATTCTGTGGGACGGCAAGATCGGCGCCAGCCTGATGATGGACACCGGCATCCTGGACATCGACAGCGAAGAGGACTTCAAGCTGATGGAGGTCATCGGCGCGCACCTTTACGCCACGCTGGAGCCCTTCGCCCAGGTGCAGGCGGCCATCCGCGGCTGAAAAAAACATCGCATCCAAAACCCGGCAAACCAACAAGGGAAAGTATAAAAAGGCATGATAAAAACGCGAGATCCTTTCACCGGCGCGCAGCGCCGCAACGTGGCGTTGAGCTTCGGGCTCGGCGCCGCGCTGGTGCTGTGCATCTATTTTGTACTGGGCTTCTGGCCCTTCGGTGACGGCACCATGCTCACCGGCGACCTCAACGGTCTGTACGTGGCCTACCTCACCGACCTGAAGCACCGCCTGACGGAGGGCGGCTTCTTTTACAGCTTTTCAAAACTCTGCGGCGGCAGCACCCTGGGGCTGTTCGCCTACTATATGGCCAGCCCCTTCAATCTGCTGATTTTGCTGGCCCCCACCCGCATGATCCCCCAGATGGTGCAGCTGATGTTCCTTCTGCGCACCGCCTGCACCGGCGCGGCCTTCTGCTTCTTTGTGCAAAAGCACTATGACAGCGCCAGCCCCCTGCTGCCCGTTCTGAGCCAGGGCTACGCCCTGTGCGCCTATTGCGTGGTCTACAGCCAGAACATCATCTGGATGGACGTGGTGATGCTGGCGCCGCTGGTGCTGTGGGCGCTGGAACAGCTGGTGGACAGCGGCCGCCACTGGCCGCTGTTCTGGCTGGTGCTGGCCTGCATCCTGCTGAACTTCTACACCGCCTGGGAGGTGTGCCTGTTCAGCGTGCTCTACTTCTTCTGGTACTGGGCCGCCAGCCCCCGCCTTGCCGGGCGCAGCCGCCGGCTGCTGGGCCGCCGCTTTGGCGCCTTCGCGGCCACGGGCGTGCTGGCGGCGGGGCTTGCCATGGCCCTCTTGTACCCGGCGCTGGTGGAGATCGAGGAATCCAAGGGCGCTTTGTTCGGCATGGACTTCACCCTCGGGACCAACTTCTCCCTGCCGCAGCTTCTGTATCAGTTCTTCTTCGGCAACTTCTTCTGGGAGGACGTGACGAACGGCCTGCCCAACATCTACTGCGGCGTGTTCTGCGCCGTGCTGGCGGTGCTGTTCTTCCTCTCGGGCAAGGTGTCCCGGCGGGAAAAGCTGGCAAGCGCCGGGATGCTGGCGGCGCTGATGCTCAGCTTCTGGGTGAACGGCGTCGACCTGGTCTGGCACGGCTTCAAGGAGCCGGTGTGGTTCCCTTACCGTTACAGCTTTTTGTTCAGCCTCTTCCTCCTTCTGCTGGCGGCGCGGGCGCTGCTGGACGCCCGGCCCCGGCTCTGGGCGCTGGGCGCGGCCGCGGCGCTGGGCGCGGTGTGGCTGGCGGGCTATCATGCCTCGGCCGGCGAGACCTTCTCGGTGCTCAAGCTGGCCGCCTGCGCCGGGGTCTGGTACGGCACGCTGGCCTGCCTGTGGCTGCTGGGCACAAAAAGGACCGGAGCGCTGCTGGGCGCGGCGGGGCTCTGTGTGCTCGTCTGCGGCGACATGACCGCGAACAGCACGCTGGCCCTGCGCAAGTTCGAGACCTACACCAAAAGCGGCTTTGAGAGCTTTTACGACGAGAACACCGCCGTGGTGGACGCCCTGCGCGCGCGGGACGACGGGTATTACCGCATCGAAAAGAACTTCATGCGCACCCTGAACGACCCCATGCTGCTGGACTACTGGGGCATCAGCCACTACTCATCCACCAAGGCCAGCACCGCAAAGCCCATGCTGGAGCAGCTGGGCTATGTGAACTACACCATCTACGGCTGGGGCTCTACCGCCGTGGCGGACAGTCTTCTGGGCATCAAGTACGTCTACTCCGACGGCAGCCGCCCGCTGCCCGCCGGCTATCAGCCGCTGGAGACGGGCACCACCCTGACGGCGGCGGAAAACCCCTGGGCGCTGCCCTTGGCCTGGGCCGGCGGCGACGAGGCGCTGGCGGTGGATGTGGAGGCGAGCTCCAACACCTTCCGGCTGCAAAACGAGATGCTCTCGGCGCTGGTGCCCGGCAAGCCGGACGCCCTGCTGGCCGCGGAGGATGTGGAATTTGACGAGGAGGCCAGCGGCATCGGCCTGTGGTTCACCGCGCCGGTGAGCGGGCCCTGCTATCTGGCCGTGCCGGACACCGGCAACCTGCTGCCCGCCGACGTGAAGGTGGACGGCGAACTGCTGGGCGAATACTTCCAGGGAGACTCCCTGGGCGGCGTGTTCCCCCTGGGCAGCTTTGAGGCGGGCCAGCGGGTGTATTTTGAACTGGGCGTGGAGGACACGCCCGAATACCGGGACAAAATTCAGATCTACAGCCTGGACACCGATGTGCTCACCGAGGCGGCCGGCGCCCTGAAAGCGGGCGCGGCCACCGGGCTCTCCATCCGGGAGGGCGGCGCCATCGACCTTGTGGTCGAGGGCGGCGAGGGGCGCGAGCTTCTGGTGCTGCCCTTCGCCTATGAGGACGGCGGCCGCTGGACCGCCGTGCGTAACGGCGAGGAAGTGCCGGTGGAGCAGGTCTTTGAGGGCATGATGGGCGTGAAGCTGGAAGAGGGCGAAAACGTCATTCAGCTGCGCTACCATCATCCGGGCGCTGCGGCGGGCGCGGCGGTGAGCGCCGTGTCGGCGGCGGCAGCCATCGTGTGGTTCGCGGCGGAAAAGCGGCGCGGCAAGGGAGGAAAAGACGCATGAACGAACCCCAGAGGGTGCTGGAGCTGGTCACCGAAGCCGGTGAGCTGCTGCTCAAAAACGGCGCGGAGGTCAGCCGCACCCAGCAGACCATGGAGATCATGGCAAAGAGCCTTGGCGTGTCGGATTTCCACGGCTATGTGCTCACCAACGGCATCTTCACCAGTGTCGGCCCGGAGAACAACATGCCCGCCCAGGTGCGCAGCGTGCCCGCCAGCACGGTGCATCTGGGCCGGGTGGAGGCGGTGAACCAGCTGTCCCGGCGCATCGCCGCGGGCGAGGTGGGGCTGGACGAAGCCTACGCCGAGCTGGAGCGCATCCGAAAGATGCCCTGCGCCCCCGCGCTGGGCCAGGTGCTGGCCTGCGGCTTTGGCAGCGCCTGCTTTGCCATCCTGTTCGGCGGCGTTTGGCAGGACGGCGTGGTGGCCCTTGCGGTGGGCCTTGGCCTGCAGCTGGTGCTGCTGGGGCTGGACCGCTGGGGCGCGGGCAAGCTGTTCACCTGCTTTTTGGGCGCGGCGTTCGTCGCGCTGTTCACCCTGCTCATCTTTGCCACCGGCATCGGCGTCAACAGCGACAAAGCCATCATCGGCGCGCTGATGCCCTTGGTGCCGGGCATGGCGCTGACCCTGGGCATCCGGGACCTCATCGACTCGGACTTCCTCTCCGGCGTCATCCGCATGCTGAACGCGCTGCTCACCGCCGTCTGCATCGCTTTGGGCGCGGGCCTTGTGCTGGCCCTGGCAAATCTCATCGAGGGGGTGGCGCTGTGACCGGTCCGCTTCTGATCCAGCTGGCGGCGGCCTTCTGCGGCACCGTCTGCTTTGCGATTTTGTTCCACGTTCCGCCGCGGCATCTGTGGTGCTGCGGCATCTGCGGCATGGCCGGGTGGCTGGTCTACTGGCTGAGCATGCAGTATCAGCCGGACACGGTGGTGGCCAGCTTTCTGGCGGTCATCCCCATGGCCGTTTCCGCCCGGGCCTGCGCCATCCTGCGCAAGGCCCCGGTCACCCTGTTCCTTATCCCGGGCATCTTTCCGCTGGTGCCCGGCGCGGGCATCTACTACACCGCATACAGCTTCATCATGGGCGATTCGGCGGCGGCCGCCGCCAAGGGCGCGGAGACCCTGAAGATCGCCGTGGGCCTTGCGCTGGGCGTGGCGGTGGTGGTGGCCATCCCCCTGCGCTGGGGCGCGGGAGCCCGCAGCCGCCAGAAATAAACGACATAAGCCCGCCGGGAAGCAGCCGCTTCCCGGCGGGCTTTTTTTGTGCGCAATATTTTACAAGAACGATACGTCTTGCTGGGGACTTGTTGCCCCGGGCGGTGGGATACTTTTCCTGCGGCGAAGCGCCGCAAAACAGGATAAAAGGAGAGTAGAACACCATGAAGATGAAACTTGCCGCCCTGGCGGCCTCGTTCGTTTTGGCGGCGGCGCTCGCCGCCTGCGGGGGCAGCCCCTCGTCCGCCCCGGCCCAAAGCCTGCCGACCCAGCCGTCGTCCGCCGCGCCGGAAAGCGCCGCCTCCGGCAGCGAAGCAGGCCCCGCCCCGGAGCCCTCCGCTGCGGGCGAAACAGAGATCAAGGGCACGGGCGAGAGCATTTCGGGCTACAAAAGCTTCACCATCCACTACGAGGACGACACCGAAAGCGCCATCCAGCGGGGCGTGGAGGGCCTGACCTACACCCTGGATGGGGTGCAGGTGTTCGATTCCATCAAAGACGCCGGGGTGGACATGTACGGCTGCACGGTGGACAGTGAGGACATCCTCGGCCTGCCCTTTGTGCTGGTGGAACTGAAAGCGGACTACACCGCACCCGCCGGCGGGGAAGGGGAGGTCATCGCGGACGCGAACGACCTGACCCCCATGATCCAAATGGACCGGCTGGAAGAGGGCAGCGAGCCCGCCTTCCCCGTGCTGGGCTATTTCAGCCTGCGCCCCAAGGAGGGCGACGCCAAGCTGGACAGCCAGCATCAGGCTTTCTGCTACATCATCAAGGACGGCGAGAGCGTCACTTTCCAGCTGGGCGTCTTCTGCGACCGGACGCTCCTGGACGCGAAGGACCTGTATCTTGAGGTGAACGCCGTGCCCGCTCCCCCGGACGGAGGCACCGTCAGCGGCGACACCGTCAAGCGGATGTTCGACCTGCTGGGGGAATGAGTAAAAAAAGCTGCAGCTCAAGTGCTTTTGAGCTGCACTTGTCAAGCAAAAGTAGACACAGAAAAGCAATTTAGAGGAAGCCCCGTTCAGACCTGTACTGAACGGGGCTTTTATAGCCCAAAGCGGCGGCAGGTCGATCATGATTGAAGAAG